>JANMVQ010000580.1:0-5638 GCA_031392845.1 Chloroflexota bacterium | reverse complement strand
AAGCGCAAGGCTTTGTCGGCACTCATGGCGCGCAGACGAATGACTCCAGTGGTAGTCTCTTCGGTGCCGCACAGAATCTCTGGGACTTGCTTAGCACGCTCTTTGTGCACCACACTGACGAGATCGCAACCATCGTCCATTGTGATTTGCGGATGATGATCCAGCGCGGCATTCAAGTGCTTGTAATATGTGGCGTTGTCCTCGCCCTTAATCGCATACACTGGAATCTCGTCGTTAGCGACCAACGAGGATGCCACTTCGTCCTGGGTGCTGAGCGGATTACTGGCAACTAGCACGATGTCGGCACCGCCAGCCTGCAATGTGCGCATGAGCCCGGCCGTTTCGCTAGTGACATGCAAACATGCGGATACCTTCAAGCCTTTCAAGGGCTGCTCTTTGGCAAAACGCTCGCGGATTGCTTTGAGCACCGGCATCTCGTTTTCGGCCCATTCGATCTTGTAGCGACCGGCTGTGGCCAGACCTATATCTTTAACGTCGTAATTCATTTTTCCCTACCTTTGTATTCCTTGTGTAAAACTAAAAATATCAACATGGATAAAGATAATTAACTATTATTTTTATCCACCACAAAGACACGCTGGCACCGGGACTCCAGGCTGCACGGTGTGCGTGAACTACGCATCGTGCTGCTCGCGTTTCTTAATTGGCCTTACAAAAATAAGAATTAAAAAGGCAGAATGAAGAAAGTGAAATCGTGTATAGCATCGTTTTCCTTCATTCAGAATTCTCAATTCTTAATCTCTAGATACTGAGCTTCCCAAAGTGCGACTCGTAGCGCGCTTTGAAGTCAGCCCAAGTATACGCATGACTTTGACCGCCGACATGCTCCAGTGCATAGGTGGCGGCCACACTACCGAGACGACCGCAGGTTTCCCAATCAGCATTGGCAGCCAACCCGCGCAGGAAGCCACCGCGGTAGGCATCACCTACGCCGGTTGGGTCTACGATGTGCTTTTCGGGCACGGCGGGGACGTCGATGCGCTTGTCCTTGAGCAAGATGCTTGAGCCCTTTTCACCCTTGGTGACGATCACAGCATCTGAGTGAAACAGTACATCGGCTTCGGTCAAACCTGTTTTCGAGCGAATTAGCTCCATCTCGTAGTCGTTTACGATGAGGATGTTGGCACCGACGATGCCAGCCCGCAATTCTTCGGCCGTGCTACGGGCGCACTGTTGGCCGGGGTCATAAATATAGCGGATGCCCAATCGGCGGCACTCTTCGGAATATTGCACCATTGCAGTGGGGTCATTGGGCGAGACGATGGCCCAATCTACTGCGCCTGCATCGGCGAACGACAACTCAGCAGCATGCGCCATGGCCCCAGTGTAAAACGAGGCGATCTGGTTATTGTGTTTATCCGTATTGCAGAAGAACGACGCAGTAAATTTCTCTTTGATCTCTTTGACCAGCGTGGTGTCGATATTGACCGATTCCAGCCACTGTCGATAGTCGCTGAAGTCTTGCCCAGCTGTTCCCATCAACATAGGACGCACGCCCAGCAGCGCCAGAGTGTAGGCCACGTTTGGGGCGCAACCACCACGTCGTTTGTCCATCGAATCCACCAGAAAACTCAGGCTAACTCGTGAGAGATGCTCCGGCAAGATGTGCTCCGTGAAAGCACCTGGGAAGAACATCAAGTAATCGTAGGCAATGGAACCGGTAACAACAATTTTCATATCAGCGTTCAGAAGTCAGCTTTCAGCAATCAGCATTCAGCCTCTTATTTTCGGTTCTCCCGCCAAAGCCGGGAGAACCTTATTTTCCTAATTCAGAATTCTCAATTCCTAACTCTGCGCCTTGCGTGCACGCGGGTTCTCAAATCGATAGCCTTGTCCGCGAATAGTGCGAATGTAGTTTGGGTCGGTTGGGTTATCTTCGACGGCTTCACGCAGCCAACGGATATGAACATCGAGTGTCCGCGTATCCCCCATAAATGATGTGTCCCATACTTGCTGCATGAGAAACTTGCGAGTCAAAATCTCCCCAGGACGTTGCATGAACAATTGCAACAACTTCGACAGCTTGGGGTTCAAATATTGTTCCTCATTGCGCTTGCGTAAAATTCCGTCTGACGGATGGAATACCAAATCTCCAACTTTCAATTCAACCGTTTGACCCTCTGGCATCAGCTTCTCTACACGGTTTAATAAACGCCGTAGTTGAAGCGGACGAGCCACGTAGCCATCGCCACCTGTTAATTCAATGAGCACGTCTTCATTCGGCTCTGCACCAATGTACAACACTGGCACTTCAGCGAGGCGTTTGATTGCTGCACATAGCTTCTCGGCACTTACGCGCAGCGAAGGTACGTCAATAATCACCAATGCGGGTGGATCAACCTCCACTCGCGATAGTGCATTCTTCGCAGTGCGAACCCATAGCACACGGTAACCGTATCTTTCCAGAACTGGGCCGACTGAGTCTCCCAATCCACCTTGCACGAGCAGTATTTTCGGCACGGAAGCCTTCATAGTTTTTTGATTGCTCCGTAAACTTTTTTGATGATGATCATTAAAGCATCGAATTGCGTTCGATGTATTTTGAACCAATGCTACTCACCGTCTTCGACCAAGCGAACAAACAAGCGTCTTTGTGAGAGCGGGCGGCATTATACAACCTGCAATTACAAACGCAATACGACTTTTTAAGGTTGATTAAGGTAACATTTGAATAATGCAACAAGCTCTCAAACGATTGCGACAGCCACGCGTTGCAACGCTCATTTGCATTCTTATCTTTTTATGTCTGCCGCTGTCATTATTCTGGTCTGTCACCATCGGCCCAAATACATTGTTGCCTGCCGATATCTTGTTTCAATTTGCGCCATTTCATGCGCAAGCTGCAACGTATGGCATGACGCATCCACAAAATGATCTGTTGGCCGATCTGATTTTGCAGAACTATCAGTGGAAGCAGTTTATCGTTCAGTCGTTGCAGCAGGGTGAGTTGCCACTGTGGAACCCATATCTATTTGCCGGTGTGCCCTTTTTGGCCGCTGGACAGCACTCTGCTCTGTATCCACCCAGCATTTTGTATTACGTCTTGCCCTTAGCTAAGGCCTATGGCTGGTACACAGTATTGAATCTATGGTTAGCCGGTGCGTTCATGTTTGCGTTTATGCGCACACTAGGCACCGGCCGTATTGCCGCGTTATTTGCGGGGATTGCCTATCAATTAAGTGGTTTTCTGATTGTTTCAGCCGTGCATCCAATGGTGATCGGCGCGGCAGCATGGCTACCGCTTATTTTGGCGATGTGCGAGCGCATCATCCAGCAAGCGCCGGGTCTAAATAAGCGCCCGGCTTCGTTGCCGTGGGCATTTATTGGCGCATTCGCTATCGGCATGCAAATTCTGGCCGGGCATATAGAGGTCACCCTTTACACTGCGTTGGTCGTGGTGGCGTTTTGTATCTGGCGCATTGCAACTGTAGTGGGTTTTGGCTATTTGCGGACGGATGGACCGTTTATCTTGAAGGCGCTGGGCTGGTTGACCCTGATGGGAGTGGGTGGTGCATTGATTGCAGGGGTACAGCTTATCCCCCTGTTCGAACTGGTGACCCAAAACTATCGGGGCACCCGCAGCGACTTTGCCCAAGTGCTCAGCTACGGTCTGCGCTGGCGTGAGTTGCTGCGCTGGTTGCACCCTGATTTCTTTGGCAACCCGGCTCATCACACCTACTTTTCACTTTTCACTTTCAACTTTCAACCGATTGCTTCGCCGCAGGGTCACACCGCGTTTGATCCCAATCACTACAAAAATTATGTGGAGGGTGGGGCATATGTCGGCATCGCGACTTTAGTATTTAGTGGGTTGGCTATCTTTGCCAAAGCCCGCCGCATTCTAAAGAACGACGACGCGCCGGTAGGCTTCTTCATCGTGCTGGGTATCGCATCGATCTTGTTTGTGTTTGGCACACCGGTCTACGCGCTTTTATATTTTGGTTTGCCGGGCATTAACCAGTTGCATTCGCCGTTTCGCTGGCTGTTTCCTCTCACTCTATGTCTATCCGCATTGGCGGGCATTGGCTTCGAGTGGCTGTGGCAGCAACTGCGTTTGGATCAGAGCAAGTTCCATCGCGACAAAGTGGTGCACCCGGTGCGCGTGCTCGCATTTGGGTTGCTGGCGCTGGGTGTCTCGTTGGTTGTGGGGGCGATGGGTCTGCGTCTGATATGGCCGTTGGTCGAAGCAAGACTGACTGCGGTTGTCGCAAATAGCACCATCTTGAACAATGCCTTTGGTGACGCGCACACCTTCTTCAGCTACGAAGCCAACAATACGCTCCACCTCGCATTCATGCTGCTTGCCCTCGGCGCAATTCTCCATTTGGCTCTACGCCCCACGTCTCGCGCTCCCAGCTCCACACTCACCTCCCGTTGGAACATCCTCGCTGTAGCGTTGCTTGTGCTCGATTTATTGTGGGTATGGTCGGGCTTTAATCCATCGGTAAATCCAGCCTTGCTCGATCACAAATCAGAGGTGATCGACTACTTACAGCGACAACCCCACCGTGAGCAATGGCGCATCACCACCTACACACCGAGTAGTCAAAATGCCAGCGACCGTCTCTTGAACGCCAACATGGGTTGGGCCTATGGGTTGCAAGATATTCGTGGCTACGATTCGATCATCCCCAAACCCTATGTCGATTACATGAGTGGTATCGAGCCGCAATCGCAGTTGCTCTATAACCGTATTGCGCCACTTTTCGAACGCGGAAGCTTGGAGTCGCCTTTACTCGACCTGCTCAACGTCCGCTATGTGCTAAGCGAAGTGCCGATCGATCCGCCAGTGCAGGGGTTGAAGCAAGTGTTCGAGGCCGAAGGTGTGCGGGTCTATGAGAACACCCGCGCTATGCCGCGTGCCTACACTCTACCGCTGACACAAACTTTGGCGGTGCCACTCAGCGCATTCACGGCTACCATTCAGTCCACCGATCTGCGT
Source organism: Chloroflexota bacterium (assembly GCA_031392845.1). Lineage (GTDB taxonomy): Bacteria > Chloroflexota > Anaerolineae > J036 > Brachytrichaceae > JANMVQ01. The sequence goes on along the minus strand of JANMVQ010000580.1, from coordinate 675 downwards.
CAAGTAGTCATGGTAGATCCGATAGCCTTGGCCACAGCGCGCGATGTCGAAGCATTTGCGTCAGGCATGCCCAGTCGAATGGGGCTAGTACAACCCCAACCCGCCAACATCACGGTCTATAAAAATAACGAGGTGTGGGTCGATGTGGATGTCACCGAGCCCAGTTGGCTGATCTTAAACGACAGCTATTTCCCCGGCTGGCGGGCCTTCGTCAAAGTGCGCGGTGCCGACGACGATACATTTATCGAACTGCCGATTGCCCGCGTCAATGGCAACTTTCGCGGCGTAAATCTGAATCCTGAATCCTTAGGGCTGAGTCTGCAAGGCATCTTACTCAGCACTAAGGACTCAGGACTAAGCACTTTGACCGTTCGGTTTCGCTACTTCCCCGACTCCTTCCGTATCGGTGGCATCGCCACATTGGTCGGTTTGATCGGCCTGTTGTTTCTGGGCGGAGTGTATGTCTGGCGCAACGTATCGCAAAATGGAACTGTGATGGGCGATAGTGCGATACGGCGGGTTGCTAAGAATAGCCTTGTTTTGACCGGATTTAATTTGGTCTCGCGTTTGCTGGACTTTGCGTTTGCCCTGCTGATGGCGCGTTTTCTGGGTGTGGGAGGCGTGGGTAACTATGCGTTTGCTGTGGTCATTGTGAGCTGGTTTGAGATTCTGATG
>JANMVQ010000564.1:0-12165 GCA_031392845.1 Chloroflexota bacterium | reverse complement strand
GATTGTCGCGGTGGATGGCATTGACATCGTGGCTTATCCTGGCGAAGTGCTCGGCATCGTGGGCGAAAGTGGGAGTGGCAAAAGCACTGTGCTGCGGCTTTTGAATTTGGAAGAGCAGCCGGATGAAGGCACCTATTCCCTGGCGATTGCACCGGCCACCAATTTGTTCGCGCTGGACCGAAATGCCAAACGCAATATCCGCACCTTTCACATCGGAATTGTGTATCAAAACCCACACCTGGGTCTACGCATGCGCAACACCAGCAGCGGCAACGTGGCGGAACGATTGATCGTGGCAGGTGAACGCCGCTATGGCGTATTGCGCGAAGCAGCCAAAGCCTCATTGCAGGTCAGTGAATTTCCATTGAGCCGCATGGACGACCCACCTTACACTCTGTCGGGCGGTATGCAGCAACGCGTGCAACTGGCCAAAGCTATTGCGCTCAAACCGGGTCTGCTGTTGCTGGATGAGCCCACAACCGGTTTGGATGTCTCTGTCCAGGCGTTGGTGCTGGATACATTGAAGCGTTTGCAACAAGAGAGCGGCATTACGATGATCATCGTCTCGCATGATCTGGGGGTTATTCGCATGTTGTCCGATCGTGTTATGGTCATGCGACACGGCCGGGTGGTGGAGAGTGGTCTGACCGATCAGGTCTTGGAAGACCCACAGGCCGCCTATACCCAGCAATTGGTTCACGCTAAGCTCTAGTGCCCGTAGTCTTTCTAATCTCTTTATGAACATCCTAGAAGTCGAAAACTTGACCAAGAGCTTTGTCATCCATCATCTTGAGCGGACAGTTGCGGCGTTCGATGGCTTGAATTTCGAATTGGCCGAAGGCGAGTTTGTGATGGTTTCCGGCCCAAATGGGGTGGGTAAAAGCACGCTGTTGCGCTGCCTATATCGCACTTATCTGCCCACGGCTGGCCAAGCCTACTACACCTCACGCCGTGGACGCATCGATCTGGTGCGCGCTGCCGAAATCGACATCATCACGCTACGACGTGAGGAGATCGGCCATGTCACTCAGTTCTTGCGCCCGCGCCCACGCGTGAGCGCATTGGAGATGGTGGCCGAACCGTTACGCAACATCGGCCACAATGGACACTCTGCGCAAACCGCAGAATCGCTGCTGACCGCATTTGGTCTGAAGAAAGAACTATGGCATGCCTATCCAACGACATTTAGCGGCGGAGAGCAACAAAAAGTCAATCTGGCACGCACACTGGCGCATCAGCACCGTCTATTGCTGCTCGACGAACCCACTGCATCGTTGGATGCGCAAGCCCGACAGGCACTTGTCGATCGCTTGGCCGCTCTTAAAAAGCAAGGTGTGGCGATGATTGGTGTCTTTCATCACCCAGAGGATGTGCGGCACTTGGTTGACCGCGAGATTCTGCTTAAAGGTGAAGCATGAAAAGAATTTCATCTTTTATTTCACTTCACCACTTTTAACTTTCAATTACTGATTTCCCAATATGTGGTTATCTGATCTAAAAATCGTTCTGCCTGATGGCGTCGTCGAACATGGCTCAATCTGTATCGAAGGCGAACATATTGTCGATATGATGGATCGACCCATCCACAATAGCGCTTCAGCGTTCCCCGTCGCTGGGCTGACTGCGATCCCTGGCATCATCGATATGCACGGCGATATGATTGAGCGCGAGATGGAGCCACGGCCCAACGCACGTTTGCCCTTGGATCTGGCTGCCCATGAGTTGGACAAACGTCTCGCCGCCAGCGGGGTTACCACGGCCTACGCTGCGGTCTCGTTCAGCGAAATTTCGATTCGCTTCAACAACCTACGCCGGCACGAAGTAGCCCGCGACATCGTCAACGCGCTGGCCGAGGTCCGGTCAGAACTAACGGTCGATACCCGTATCCACGTCCGTTTTGAGGTCACCAATCCGCATGCCCCACCGGTGCTTAAAGAACTGTTGAGTGAAGGCAAGGTTGATTTGATCTCACTCAACGATCACACTCCCGGCCAAGGTCAATATCGGGATATTCAACGCTATCTCAAGGAGATGGAGCGTTGGTCCAAACTCAGCAGTGATTATGAGGCCGTCACATTGGACACAGTCCGCGCCGCCCAAGAACGCCCGGTAGCGTGGAATGTGATTCGTGAATTGGCCGAGATTGCCCACAAACATGCACTAAAGATTACGTCGCACGATGACGATACGCCCGAAAAGATCGCCTTGATGCATGAATTGGGTGTAACGATGAGCGAATTCCCGGTCAGCCTGGAGGCCGCCCAAGCCGCCCATGCGCATGGAATGGCGGTGATCATGGGCGCGCCAAACGCCTTCCGAGGAGTCAGCACCAGCAATAACCTAAGTGCCCGGGATGGCGTACGGGCTGGGCTGGTCGACTTATTGGCTGCCGACTATCACCCTGGTTTGCTATTACAAGCGGCGTTTGTGCTGGTGCAAGAAGGTCTGCTGCCGCTGCACGAGGCCATCAAACTCATCAGCACAAATGTCGCAACTGCTCTGGGGCTGGATGATCGAGGCGCTATCGCGGTCGGCAAACTGGCCGATTTGGTGTTGGTTGACGAGAGCGCTGGCCAGCCGGCCCGCCCGTATGTGCGTGCGACCTTCCGTGCCGGACGACCGATCTATCTGCACCGTCAGTTGGCGGCCCAGTCCATATCGACCTTGGTTGCATGAGCGATCCAGAAACTCGCGTTGCTGACACACGCGCTATGCCGAAGTTTTATGCGTGTTTGACACACCTCTAACCATGCTACACACAATTGATCATTTCCCAGCCTATCAACCCCGTTTGGTCAAGCGTTTGAGCGAGTTGCCGACCATTCACCCGACCTCGCATATTCACAGCTCCCAGATTGGCAGTTGGACAGATATTGGCCCCAATTGTCTGTTGGCTGAAACGATCGTGGACGATTACAGTTATCTTGCCGGTGATGCGCAGATCATCTATAGCGCGATCGGCAAGTTCTGCTCAATCGCCTCGCATGTTCGCATCAATCCCGGTAACCATCCCATGGATCGGGTCACCCAGCACCACAGCACGTATCGTCGCGTGGAATATGGCTTCGACACCACGGATGATCAGGCATTCTTTCAATGGCGGCGTGACCACAAATGCATCATCGGACATGACGTTTGGATCGGGCATGGGGCCATCATTATGCCGGGCATTCGGATTGGTACGGGCGCGGTGATTGGCAGCAGCGCCGTCGTCACAAAAGACGTGGCCCCCTATGCGATTGCTGTCGGAGTGCCTGCCCGACTGATCAAGCAGCGCTTCACGGATGAAGTGATTGATGCGTTGTTGCGCATTGCTTGGTGGAATTGGGATCGCGCCACATTGGAAGCCCGCTTTGCCGAACTACGCGATGTAACAACATTTGTGCGCAGATATGGTTGATTGCGATTAGCCAAATCTTCCTGAAATATAGTCTTGGGTACGCTGCTCTTTGGGTTGGGTAAAAATAGTACTGGTATCGGTAAACTCCACCAGCTGCCCAGCCCGATCCGGGCGCATGAACATCATAGCGGTGTAATCACTGATGCGTGCAGCCTGTTGCATGTTGTGGGTCACAATCGCAATCGTGTAGTTGTTTTTCAGATCTTGCAACAACTCTTCGATCTTAGCAGTGGCAATCGGATCCAGCGCCGCGCACGGCTCGTCCATCAAAATAACATCCGGCTCCAGCGCAATCGTCCGGGCAATACACAGACGCTGTTGCTGGCCACCAGACAATGCGGCACCAGACTGCATCAACTTATCTTTCACCTCATCCCACAGCGTGACCCGGCGCAGACAGTGTTCTACCCAATCATCAAGCTGCTTGCCGCGGGCAATCCCGTGATGGCGGGCACCAAATGCCACATTCTCGTAGATCGAACGCGGAAACGGGTTAGGTTTCTGAAACACCATCCCCACTTGCTGTCGTACCCGCACGGCGTCCACCCGCGAGCGATAGATGTCGTTGTCATCCAATATTACGCGTCCTTCGACCCGACAGCCCTCAACCAAATCGTTCATGCGATTAATCGAGCGCAACAGCGTGCTCTTGCCACAACCCGATGGGCCGATAATCGCGGTGATTTGGTGTTCATAGACCGGCATACTGACGTCGGCCAACGCACGAAACGACCCATAGTAAATCGAGAGATTATCGATGCTAATTTTGGTGTTGGTTGTGTTCATAACGTGGTCTGGGCTTATATGAATTAGTTCTCACGGCGAAAGCGATTGCGCAGAAGAATAGCGGTCAAGTTAAATGTAATAAGCAGACCAAGCAACACCACGATGGCGGCGGCAGCGATATTTCGAAATGTCTCGTCCGGGAGCGAAGCCCATTTGTAAATCTGAATCGGGAGCACAGTGAACTTGGAGAATGGACCGCTTGGGTCGACCGCAATAAAGGTGGAGGCACCAATCACAATCAAGGGTGCAGTTTCACCAATCGCGCGCGACATCGCCAAAATGGTGCCGGTGAGCATGCCGGGCAGCGCCGCAGGCAGAACATGATGCCAAATCGTCTCTAGTTTGGTGAGGCCAATCCCATAGGCAGCCTCGCGCAGTCCCGTTGGCACTGCTCGTATGGCTTCCTGCGTGTTGATGATGATCAATGGCAAGATTAGCAAGGTCATGGTCAAGGCGGCGGACAAAATAGTGCGTCCGCTAGCATCTGTCACCCCAAACATTGCGCCGCTGGTAAATTGTTCCAGACCCCGCACGAAGATCGCTAACCCCAACATGCCATAAATGATTGATGGCACACCTGCCAAGTTATAGATGTTGATCTGAATGATTTTGCTGATCAGACTCTTGCCTGCGAACTCTTCGAGATAGATGGCTGCGCAGGTGCCAATGGGCACTGCGATCGCCACCGTCAGGGCGATCATCCACAACGAACCCAACAACGCGGTCCGGATGCCGGATAGCTCAGGTCGGCTGTTCATCACCGTGGTCAAGAAGCTTCCGTTCAACCACCAGCGGAACTCTGGTTTGGCCCCTGGATACTTAGCATTAATTTCAGCTTCAATCATGTTGCGATTGAATAGCGAATAAAACAGCCCCCAGCTTTCTTTCACCCCTGGCTGCAAGATCTCAACATTGATGATCTGAATCAGCGCTTGTTCACCAGATTGCGCAAGCGTCAACGCAGTAAAGTGATTGAAGTTACCTGCGGCTAGTTTCTTGCGAAAGGTTGCCACCAACTCTGGTGCAGACAGTTGATTCAGCGGACGATCAGAGAGGCTGGTCGCGTCGACAGGTTTCAGCAACTCGCGTTCCGCAATCGTCTTGAGCACTGACACCGACACTTGGTTGAGCGCACCCGCGCTTAACTGCTCCAACTGTTTTAGGCCCAGCGACTCGTTCAACAACAGCAGCAGCTCTTGCTCGCTGAGCGACTCAATGGGTTGTCCAGCCAACGCGGATGCATCTGGCGCTGGCAAAAGCTCATTGCGGATTAAGCTCAGCAATTGGTCTACTGGAAGCTGCGACCAATCGGGGTTACTCAGCAAGGCCAGTCGGCGTGGTCCAAAATGATCGTTAACGACTTGCGTCAGTTCATCGATGCTCAGTCCCTCTAACGGGGTGGCCGAAAGCTGCTGCTCGCTGGTCGGCTGCAATACTGTTTCGGCAGCGACTTTCAACAATTGCTCTTTTGAAAGTTGGTCCAGCGCGGGTGCATTGGCTTGTCGGATCGCATCGAAAGCTTCGCTACTGAGATTGTCGTTCAACAGTTTGACCAGATCATCGCTGGTCAATGAGTCGGTTGGTTTACCGGCCAATGCGGCCAGGTCAGGCGCAGCCAACACTTTTGCAATCAAGCTATCCAATCCAGCAGGGCTGAGTTGAGCCAAAGTGTTGGTAATCAACCGATCTACTTGCCCACTGGTCAGATTGTCGTTGATGATCTTGGCCAACTGATCTGGGCCGAGTTGATCGAGTGGGCGATCCGCCAGCGTGGCAGGATCAACGGTGTTCTGCATGACGGTATAGCCGCCCACCTGATTCAAAATCGTGGCAAAAAGAATGACCAGCGCCAGCATGGCAAAGATCACGGAAAAGAACAGGCCGCTGCGCCCAAAAGTTGCTTTTCGTTGACGCGCAGCAAGAGTTGCATCGTGCATGTTGTTTGAATACTCAGTAGCGCTCGCGATACCGGCTAACAAAATAATGGCTGATTAGGTTTAGCACTAGGGTGATCACAAACAGCAAAAGACCTACAGCAAACAGGCTGGTGTAGTCGATGGAGTTGTAGCTCAGGTCACCGCTGCTGATGCGGGCGATATGTCCGGTCATGGTCTCGGCGGCGCGAAAGGGATTCAGCGTAAAGTTGGGACCGGACCCAGCGGCCAGCGACACAATCATGGTCTCACCCACCGCGCGCGAGATACCAATGATCACCGAAGCCACAATGCCGGAGATGGCCGCCGGTACAACGACGCGAAACGTGGTTTCCCAACGGGTGGCCCCCAGCCCCAACGATGCCTCACGCAACCCGCGCGGCACGGCACTCAGCGCATCTTCGCTAATCGAGCCGATCAATGGAACGATCATGATGCCCATGACTAGGCCGGCCGAGGCCATGTTGTAGATATCCACAGTTTGATCGCCCAATAACTGCCGCAGCAGTGGTGTGACAAAAGTAAGGGCGAAGTAACCATAGACCACTGTCGGCACCCCGGCCAGTAGCTCCAGCACAGGCTTGAGGGTTTTACGTGCGCGCAGGGTGGCGTACTCGCTGAGGTAAATTGCCGCACTCAATCCAAGGGGCAGCGCCACCAGCATGCCAATGAAGCTGGTGAGCAGAGTCGACGTGACCAAAGGTGCGATGCCAAATGCCCCGGCCTCGGGAGCCCAACGGGTTGAGGTAAAAAACTCGCCCAGCGACACATCAGGGTGTTGAAAAAACTTGAGTGCTTCGTGGCCTAGCACATACACGATACCGACAGTGGTTAGGATCGAAATGAGCCCACAAGCCAGAAGAATGGCTCGCACCACTACCTCAAAGGGTCGGACGCGCTTCTCAATCACGATCGCCGTGCGCGTTGTCAGAGGAGGTGCACCGGCGTTTATACGTGTTGTCATGAACGAAAATAAAGGCAACCGCGGAAGGTCGAACCCTTCCGCGGTTGACATGCGATAGTTCGATTTCAACCGATCATGCTATTGGGTGGCACTAATCCAAGCGGTCCGGGCAGAATCGAGCGCGGCGTTGGGTTCCGGAAAGTAACCGACCCGCTTGATGACTTTGTTGACATTGGTAAGGTAGTAGTTAACAAACGACGCAACCTGCGGTTTGGTCGTCATGATTTTGGCAGTGGTGATGATGAACAATGGACGGCTGAATTTGTAGCGGTTAGCGGCCACCGTGGCATCGCTTGGCGTAACGCCTTCATAAGCCAGAATCTTGAGCTTGGCCTTGTTCTCCAGATAATAGGCATACCCGAAGTAGCCGATGGCATATGGGCTGCTTTCCACACCCTGCACCAGCACGTTGTCATCTTCGCTCAGCTGAATGCCTAGGACGCCTGCCACAATGGCGCGGCGGCGGGCGGCTACCGTTTCCTCTTTGAAAATTTCCTCGGTGAAGTAGTCATAGGTGCCGCTGTCCGTGCCGGGGCTGAACAATTTAATGGTTTCCGCCGGCCAGGTGTTGTTGACATCCTTCCAGATCTTGGCCTTGCCACTGAAGATAAGGGCAATCTGTTTGCGATTCAAGCCTTTGACAAACGAATTGCCATTGTCCATGACAATCGACAGCGCATCCGTGCCCACCCGAAACTGGATGGGCTCGCGGCCAATGGCTTTGCACTGGGCAATCTCAGTAGCATTCATGGCGCGGCTGGCGTTGGCGATATCGATCTCGCCGCGGCAGAAGCGCGCAATGCCTGCGCCCGATCCGATGCTGTCCACGGTCAAATTGCCAGCATAGCCATCGGCACGAAACTGTTCGGCGATCTTTTGGGTCAATGGATATACCGTGGAGCTACCGGCAATAACGATGTTGCCTGTAACCGATGCCGGTGAAACCGGTGGCAGGGTTACTTTTTGGGCGTAAACCGGTATAAGCGATGTGACGAGCGTCGTGCTAAGGAGTGCAGTTGCAAGAACTGCTTTGAAGAGTGGGGGCTTATTCATAGGTGTTCCTGATCGAACAAATGCGATCCTAGTAAATAATCATTAAGAAATCGCTAAGTTCCTATTAAGGTTCGCTGCTGTACGCGTTTCCTTGTGACTGTGTCAAACTTGGATCATGATGAAGATCACGGCCTTAAAACTATTCGTTTTGGAAAGTGCCACCCATAACGCCGACACTCTCAAGCTGGTTCAGGTTCCCAACCTGCGGCGCACCCAGTACACCCATCAGTGGCTACCCGGCTCGGCCGCACAGCGCCAGAGCTTCCTCGAGGTTCACACCGACAGGGGCATTACCGGACGCTGCACCACGACAATGACCCCCGAGCAATTGGCGGTCTTGCGCAATCAGGTGCTGGGCGATGACCCGCTACAACGTGAACGCCTCTTTCAAAAGCTTCAGAAAGGTACCCGCTGGGTGTATCAACCGTATGGCTGGTTTGGTGACTTTGATAATTGTCTGTGGGATATCGCTGGCAAGGCCGCCGGGTTACCGGTGCACGCGCTGATCGGTCGCGCGCGCGATTGTTTGCCCGCCTACCTCACTAGCGGCGACGGCACGACCGCCGATTATCTGCGGCATATCGAAGCGGGTCACACAATGGGCATCAAGGCCTATAAATTCCATTCGTACAAGGGTGGTAAGGCCGACATACAGATCTTTCGCCAGGTGCGACAATCGGTCGGGCCAGATTATGACCTGATCAACGACCCAGTCTGCTCATATGATCTGCGCGAAGCCATCGAAGTCGGGCACGCCATGGAAGCGCTGGGCTTTGTCTGGCTGGAGGAACCCTTTCACGAACAGAAGCTGAATGAGTATCAGACCCTGTGCCGCGAATTGACGATGCCCGTGATGGCCAACGAAACACTGATGCACGACATGGGCTTATCAGTCCAGTGGCTGATTCAAGGGGGCACCGACCGTCTGCGGGCCAATGCCCGCTTCGGCACTACCCAAGTGCTAAAGATGGCCCATTTTGCTGAAATGCACGGCGCGAACATCGAACTCAATCATCAAGGTGGGCTGGGGGGCTTGGTGCACGCTCATCTCGGTTGCTGCATCGACAACACCGACTTCTATGAATCCTTCAGCATGACTCCAAACGGTGCCCGTATCGACGCTGAACAGTGGGGCTTGTTGAATGCGCCACTCATCGTGGATGGCTGTATTGCGCCACCGGATGGGCCGGGTTGGGGCGCAGAATGGGATGAAGCTCGTTTTCAAGCTCGCGTAGTGGCAACCTACTGAACGAGGTATACCCGCCTGATTTGTTGCTTCAACCCAGATGATAGAGAATAAAGAAGTATGACAAACAAACCTGCAAAACTAATCGTGACCGATATTGAACGCATCACCGTGCGCGCACCCATGACGCCGCGCTGTGAAGAGTGGAACGCCCGCGAGGTGTGGCAATGGTGCATTTGTGAGATTGTGCGGCTGACCACGGATGCCGGCATTGTCGGTTATGGCGAGACCCTGCCACATTACACCTGGGGCCGTGTAACCGACGAAGCCGTCGCGCGGGTGAAGGGCGCAAACGCCGCGGACTTTCTAGGCGACGATTCGCTGGGTGCTGGGCTGCAAATGGCGATTTATGATGTCGTTGGCAAAGCGTTGGATGTGCCGGCCTATCGCTTGTTCAATCTGCCCAAAGTGCGCGAGGCTGTGCCAATGGCGTGGTGGAATATCGACTTCCCGCCCGAAGCACTGGCCGAAGAGGCCAAGCTCGCGCTTGAACGCGGTTACACTGCGCTCAAGACCAAAGCCCGCCCGTGGTGGGATGTCTATGAGCAAGTCGACGCCATGAGTGCCGTCACCCCGCGCCATTTCAAGATTGACATGGACTGGAACCAGATGCTCATCAACGAGAGCAACGCTGCACCGGTGCTGATGGAATTGGACAAACAGGAGCGGGTGGCGCTCTACGAGTCGCCCATCATGCAACGCGATGTGGAAGGCCAGAAGCTGCTGCGCCAGAAGGTCCAGAAAGCCATCGCGCTGCACTTTGGCGATCCACAATTTCCGGTGGCTGCGCGTGGCGAGGTGTGCGATGGCTTTGTGATCGGCGGCGGGGTCAGCCGGGTGTTGCGTGACGGTGCAATCTCAGCCCAGTTCGACAAACCATTCTTTTTGCAGATCGTGGGTGCAGGCATCACCACCGCGTTGTCGGTACAGCTGGGTGCAGTGCTGCCGATGGCGCAGTGGCCTGCCGTGAACTGTTTGAATAACTATGCCGATGACTTGATTGTGAAGCCCATCGAGATTCACGAAGGCTACGCGCATGTGCCCGAAGCACCTGGGTTGGGCATAGAAGTGGACGAAAAGGCACTGGTGAAATACAAGATGGAACCACCCTACGAAATCCCCCGCCCCAAGCTGCTGTTGTCGGTGGTCTGGCCCGGTAACCGTGTGCGTCACTATGGCAACATTCAGCAGTGTTGGACCGACGCTTTTGCCGGCAACATCCCAGTGCAGGATCGCGGTGGGCGGATGCATGTGCGCAAAGACGATGGCACGCCGGATTGGGCGGAGAAATATGCCCGGGCATCGGGCGCGCCCTTCTGGAGCAATTCGCTATAAAAGTATTGATTATTGATTAACGTTTGAGTAAAACGGGGTCGCACACGAAATTCATCGCACAGACTCAGAACACGCGTCTGCGCTCGTTGCGACTCTGCGGTAAAAATCCCGTTTTACTCACGCAAGCCTTAATTTTCTTAGCCTTTCGCTGCGCGTTTCAGCGCGGTGACTCGGTTCGTTTGCTCCCAGGGTAACTCAACATCCGTGCGACCAAAGTGACCGTAGGCGGCGGTCTGCCGATAAATTGGGCGGCGCAACTTGAGATCCGCGATGATGGCACCTGGGCGCAGGTCGAACACTTCGTCGATGGCTTTGACCAGCACTTCGTCGCTGACTTTGCCCGTGCCAAAGGTTTCGACGTTTATGCTGAGGGGTTTGGCCACACCGATGGCATAGGCCACTTGCACCTCGCAGCGGTCAGCCAAACCTGCCGCGATGACATTCTTAGCCACCCAACGCGCGGCGTAGGCGGCGCTGCGGTCGACCTTGGTAGGATCCTTGCCGGAGAAGGCCCCGCCGCCGTGGCGACCCATGCCGCCGTAGGTATCGACGATGATCTTGCGACCGGTCAGGCCGGCATCGCCCATTGGGCCACCCACGACAAAGCGACCAGTTGGGTTGGTATAGATCTTGGTGGTGTCTTCATTGAACAGCTTCTTGGGCAACACTGGGGTCATGACATACTTGACCAACGCCTCGTTGATTTCCTCTTGATCTACGTCGGGAGAATGTTGGGTGCTGATCAATACCGTACTGATACGGACGGGCTTCCCGCCAGAGTACTCAACGGTGACCTGAGTCTTGCCATCTGGGCGCAGCCATGGCAGCTTGCCGTTCTTGCGCACTTCACTCAGGCGGCGAGCCAAGCGGTGCGCCATCGCAATCGGCATCGGCATCAGCTCTTCGGTTTCGTTGCAGGCAAAGCCAAACATCATGCCTTGGTCGCCTGCGCCAGTGGCGGCGATCAAGGCCTCACGGCTGGGCTTGGCCTTGCGCCCGCGCACTTCGAAGGCGCTATCGACGCCCTGCGCAATATCCGGTGATTGGGCAGCCAGCGCGATCATCACGCCACAAGTGTTGCCATCGAAGCCCATTTCGCTGTGGTTAAAGCCGATGTCGTTGACTACACTGCGCACCAGCGGTTCCCAATTTACTTTGGCCTTGGTGGTGATCTCACCTAAGCACAGCACAAAACCAGTCTTGATCGCGGTCTCGCAGGCCACGCGGCTCATTGGGTCCTGCGCCAAGCAGGCATCCAGCACTGCGTCGCTAATCTGATCGCACATTTTGTCAGGGTGTCCCTCTGTCACGCTCTCACTCGTAAAAAAGAGCTGTTTGGAGGTCATGAATGAATTGCTCATGTTTGCTTAACTTCCTTTCTGTTGAATTTTTGACAGATGACGATGGACGGAGGACGGATGACGGAACGACCTGTCAGTCCTCCGTC
>JANMVQ010000541.1:0-7282 GCA_031392845.1 Chloroflexota bacterium | reverse complement strand
CTTCGACTTCGCTCAGGATACTTCGACTTCGCTCAGGATGCTTGAGTTTTAGTTTATGGACAAGCAGTTAACTGGGGCCAATCTGAATCACCATCTCGCCGTATTCGCCCACGCGCAGCGTCTCGCCGGTGTGAATGAGTGCGGTGGAGCTTGGCTCCTCGACAATGGCTGGGCCGCTGATCTCATCGCTAGCGCGCAGCTTCATGCGGTCATACACGACATAAGTGGTCCATTTGCGCATCGCAGGCACATACACTTGGCGCTCGCCGCGTCGGGCTGACGCAATGTCGCCGTTGCCACTTTCGATCTTCGCCATCACTGGGCGCGGCAGCACCCCAATTGCCCGCATGCGCAGCGTGACCACTTCAACCGGGTCGCTCATGTTGTGGCCGTACTGTTGCAAGTGCGCGCTGTTGAACTTCTCGACAACCTGCTGAATGTGTTTGCCTTCAAACTGCTCGAGCGTCACCGGAACATTGACCGTGTGCTCTTGTCCGATGTAGCGCAATTCTGCTGAGGGCATGAAGGCCTGCTGTGCCTTCTTAAAGCCATCGCGGGCCAAGGCCGTCGCGCCTTGCTTTTGCAGGCCGCTATAAATCTGTTTGACCGCCTTAACATCCAGATTGGCCAGCGGCATCACCTGTGTTTGGGCAAAGTCATACACCACATCTACCATCAACATGCCAAACGCCGAGAAGTTGGCCGGGCCGGAGGGAATAATGACGGTTGGAATACCCAAATCGCGTGCCACCGCAGTTGCCACAAACGCGCCACCGCCGCCATACGACAAAAGGGCAAAGTCGCGTGGGTGATAACCGCGCTCGATCGAAATCTCGCGCACTGCGCTGGCAATTTTGGCCTCGCTGATGCGGACGATCCCGGCAGCCGTTTCCTCCACTGACAATTTGAGCTTCTCTGCTAACTGCTGCATGGCTTGCTGCAACAGATCCGTCTTGAGATTGATTTCGCCACCCAGAAAATTGGTCGCATCCAAATAGCCAATCGTCAGCACCGCATCGGTAAAGGTGATTGATTGGCCGCCCTTGCCGTAACAGACTGGGCCGGGGAATGCGCCGGCGCTCTTTGGGCCCACTTGCAAGTGGCCGCCATCGTCAGTCCAGGCAATCGAGCCACCGCCTGAACCAATCGTATGAATGTCAATCGTCGGGATCGACATTGGCAGGCCTTGAAAATGCTGCTCGTTTTCGATCTTGATCTGACCATTGACGACCAATGATGCATCCAGACTGGTGCCGCCCATGTCAATCGTAATCAGATTCTTATGGCCGATCAGCTCACTCAGATATGCCGCACCGATCACACCACCCGCTGGCCCGGACAATGCCAAGTGCACCGGCTGCTCCATCGCCGCGGTCACGGTCATCGCGCCACCACCGGAGCGGGTCATCAAAAAGCGGCCCTTGAAACCCATGCTGCGTAGATTTTGATCCAGCTTGTCCAAGTAGGTGCGAGTGATGGGTTTGATGTAGGCATCGATGACTGCCGTGCTGGTGCGCTCATATTCGCGATACTCGCGGCTGAGTTGGTGCGACAAGGTGACCGAGATATTTGGGCAATGCTCAGCCAACACCTCGGCCATCGCCAACTCGTGGGCGGGGTTTGCATAGCTGTGCAAGAAGCAGACCGCCACCGCATCGAGGCCTTCTTTGGCCAGTTGTTTGGCAACTTTGACCGCGTTCTTGCGATCAAACACCTTGAGCACTTTGCCCTCATAGCTCATGCGCTCGGTCACCTCGAATGCCCAATAGCGCGGTACCAGCGATTTGGGTTTGCGATACTTAAAGTCATATAGCGGGTCACGATCGGTGCGCGCCAGATCGTAAACATCGCGAAATCCCAGTGTGGTGACGATGCCGACTTTGGCACCCGTGCGCGTGAGCAGCGCATTGATGCCCAACGTGGTGCCATGCACAAAATAATCAATGCCGCCCACATCCGCGCCCGCCTTCTGAAAACCTGCCAACACGCCGCTGGCCGGATTCTGCGGCACTGTTTCGACCTTGGTCAAGCGCAAATTGCCGCCATCATCCAACACAACCACGTCGGTGAACGTCCCACCTACATCGACTGCTACTCGCATAGATTCTCCTTCTGTGTGCTTAGTGACTAAATAAAACCAACTAAGTTCTGCGGTTTTGACATACAGAAATGCCGTATTTCAGTAGCTTTTGCGTTGGTCGTAAGCCGTTTTAGCTTGTTGGTTTTATTTAGTCCTCAGTACTGAGGCTAAACTCCACTAGTGTATAGAACTTTATGAACCTTCGAACTTTAAGAACTCTTCGCTCTAACTCTCTCTTCAATCGGCACAAATTCCATGTCGTAGCCAAAGTAATGTGGGCCGACGATCTCTAATCCAGCCTTAGTGCGCCACTTCGGATCGCTGGGAATGCTGATTACAACCACTCGAAAACCATAGCGCAGACTTTCAGTCGTGATGGGTTCGCCGGTCTCCGCGTCGAGAATCGTGATCAAGTCTGGCACGGTGGCAATGGGCTCACCATTTTTATGAGCAATCAAAAATTCATTCTGGAACTGAATCTTCAATGTGCTGCCGTTGTCGTCGCCGGTGCCGGTAATGGTGACATCGCCGCGCGCAAAACCAGTCTCGGTGCGGCGGGCCAAATCACTGACTTTGCCCGCGAATATCTTGAATCCGCCCGTCACTTTGAGCACCGTCTCCACGCCATCCCGATGCAACCGACGTGCCTCACGAATCTCAAAGCCGATCTTCTCGGCCAAGGACATTGTGCCCAACACACAGGTCTCACGGACTTGCTTGCCAGTCATGGCGTATAGCGCAATCATGGCGGTGCAACCCATGTCGATAGTGACCGTACGGGCAATCGTCTCGGTCCACTTATTATTGATCGTGTTAATCAGACAGGAGTTGCCCTTCTCATCAGACAGCGCCATCGGCGTGGCAGACACGCCGTACAGGGTCGGGGTCAACATCTGGATTTCGGGGAAAGCCCGGCCCATGCCATCGCAATCGACGATGGGGATACCCAAAGTGGCCGCCACAATAAAGGGTGTGGTCGAGTTCAAGCCACCCGCCTCAATCGACATGGTGGCCTTGGCTTTGCGCCCCATATATTTCTCTAGCGCCTGAAACGAGGTCACAAACTCGTGTCCCGCCGGTATCTTCTCGACCATCACGGTTGGGGCGCCCATCATGGCCGATGGGATGATCAAATCATCGTCCTCAATCTCGCTAGCATCGAGCAGTGTCACCGGCCCATGTTGGGCGATGGCGTGCTGCGCCATTAACTTGCCAATATAGGGATCGCCGCCACCGCCGGTGCCCAGCACTGCCGCGCCAACAGCGATGTCCTCAAGGTTGTCTTTGCCAATTTGTCGCATTTATCACTTTGCCCTTAATCTTTTTTAACCACGGATTTTCAAATCCCCTACTGCCTTGACCCGAATGCGGGTGGCATTACCTGGCACATAGGCTAGTGGCACATCTTCGACATCGACCACTTGCACTGTGTCGCGGTCCGCACCGGCGCCCACCGCCCGGTCGATGGCTTCGTCCTTGGCGATCTGCACTGCTTGGTCGCGGCTCATCTCGCTGAGGGCAAACACACGATCCGTTTCACCACTAATCTGGGCGATGGCCGCGCCAACCGCATTGGCCACCGAGTAGTGGGCTGGTTTCACAATTTGGGAAGTGCCCTCAATCTGATCAGCGATTAACATGCTGCCGCCGCCGACTGCAATAACTGGGACTGCGCTGACGCTGGTCTTCATGCGATCCACAGCCTCGGCAATAATCACTTGAATGCGGGTAACCACCGCCTGGACAAACACAGGGTCGAGCCCAGCCACTTTGCTGCGATCGCCGAAGTCAGCTAGCCCAGCGGCAACAGCAATATCGCTGCTGGTCAGATCAGTGCCGCCGAAGATCAGCGCCCGGGTGGTCAATTCGTAACCGACGGAGCGTGGGCCAACCTTTATCGGATCACGCTGCACTTGGCTGCCCCCGCCTAGGCCAATTGAGTACACATCCGGCATCCGGAAGTTAGTGCGCACGCCGCCAACTTGTACGGCCACCGAAGCCTCACGCGGAAAGCCATGCGTTAGCGCACCCACATCGGTAGTGGTGCCACCCACATCGACGACGAGTCCATCCTTTATGCCCGATAAAAAAGCCGCCCCACGCATACTGTTGGTCGGCCCCGATGAGAAGGTCAGCACTGGAAAGCGCTCGGCGTGTTCGGCGCTCATGAGTGTGCCATCGTTTTGGGTGAGGTACAGCGGTGCGGCGATCTTCGACTGTTTGAGCGCATCTCGAAATGCCGAGCAGGTCTTTTTGCCCAAGTCTTGCAGACAAGCATTCATGATCGCGGCGTTCTCGCGCTCGATCAACCCCATCCGGCCAATCTCGCTCGAAATGGTGATGTAGGCAGCGGGCAACTCTTTGCGCAGAATTTCGGCGGCTTGCCGTTCGACATCGCCCTTCACTGGCGAGAACACCGCCGATACTGCAACAGAGCGAATGCCTTTGGCGCGAATGTCCGCTGCGATGCCTTTTAATTCGGCTTCGTCAACCGGTGCAATCAATCGACCATCAAACTCGTTGCCGCCATGCGCAAGATAGGCGTGGTTGCCAATCGTGTCGCGCAAATCCTCAGGCCAATCGGTCATTGGCGGCAAAGCTGCCGTGGCGGGTAGCCCCAACCGCACAATCGCAGTTTGCATCAGATCACGTCGCTGCACTACCGCGTTGGTAAAGTGGGTGGTGCCTATCATCACACCGCTGATCGACTGTGTATCTACATGGGTCTTGTCCAACAGCCCACTTAGCGCTGCTGTAATCCCGCTCATTACATCGCGGGTGGTAGCCGCTTTCACCCAGTCCACCACTTCCGTATTCGACATCAGCACCGCATCAGTATTCGTGCCGCCAACATCAATTCCAATTCTCAGCATCGTATCTCCTGTTTATTCGTTCTCCATCCGTTGATCCATTCGTTTACGGCGCTCTTCCAAATAAGCCTCCGCCGCGCGCATGTGCGCTATTGCACTGGAGACCTGCTCGCGCTTGATCCAATAAGTCGGGATTTCGCCAGCATCGGCGCGTTCACAGGCCACACTGTGCTCAGGCCCTATCTCGCGTAGAGCTTGTTCATTGCGCTTGCAGGCGTCGTTGGCAAAGGGACAACGCGTGTGAAAGCGGCAACCGGAGGGCGGATTGAGCGGCGAAGGAATTTCGCCCTCCAGCACAATGCGCTCATGGGTATCCAGCAGCTTTTCGCCCGGAATAGACGAGAGCAATGCCATCGTATAGGGATGTCGCGGTGCACCAAATATTTCGCTGGTCGGGCCGATCTCTACAATCTGTCCCAGATACATGACCGCCACACGATTGGCTTGCTGGCTGATGACGGCCAAATCGTGTGAGATAAATACATAGGACAGTCCAAAACGCTCTTGCAAATCCGTCAGCAAATTCAGCAAGTTGGCTTGTACCGAGACGTCCAACGCTGAGGTCGGTTCATCTAACACGATCAGCTTGGGCTTGGTGGCCAACGCTCGGGCAATGCCCACTCTTTGGCGCTGCCCACCGGAAAGTTGGTGTGGATAGCGATCAAGATGGTCGGCACTTAGGCCAACGATCTCGAACAGTTCGATCACTTGTTTGCGCGCCTCATTGGAATCGCCAGCCAGGCCATGCAACAGCAGTGGCTCCGCTGCCGTGTCGCCAACCGTCATGCGTGGGTTGAGCGAATCCAGCGGGTCTTGAAATACCATCTGCACCTGACGACGTTGTGCGCGCAACGCATTGCCACCTAAGGCCAACAAATTCTGACCCTGAAAACTTACTTCGCCGCTATCAGGTTCCTCAAGTCGCAGCAGACACAGACCGGCCGTGGTCTTGCCGCTACCGCTCTCGCCTACCAAACCTAACGTCTCGCCCGGTTTTATCTCAAATGAGACGTCGTCCACTGCACGCAGCGGAGTACGTGCCAATAGCCCCGTGCGGATCGAAAATGATTTCTTCAAATGCGCTACCTGCAGAATAGGCAGGTTAGGTGTCTGGGATGTCGTATGGGTGTTTGTCAATGTGCACCGCCTTCATGCAGCAGACACGCCGCAACCTGATCATCCGAGAGCTTGATGGTCGGCGGATGAACGCTGTGGCAGCGATCCATTACAAAAGTGCAGCGTGGATGAAAGCGACACCCGCTAGGGGGTGCCACGAAATCCGGCACGTTGCCAGGGATAGCGGCGATGTGCTTGCGCTCGCCAAACACCGGGCGCGCTTTGAGCAGCGCCAGTGTATACGGGTGGCGTGGGTGCTCGAAGAGGGCCTGTGCCGAGGCAAACTCCACAATTTCACCGGCGTACATGACTGCGATGGCATCGCACAATTCGGCAGCCAAACCCAAATCATGGGTAATGACAATCTGCGACATCCCCGTGCTATCGCGCAACTCTTTGAGCAACAACACAATTTGTTGTTGAATTGTCACGTCAAGCCCGGTGGTGGGTTCATCGGCGATCAGTAACTTGGGCTGGCAAGCCAGTGCCAGCGCGATCATCACCCGTTGACACATGCCACCGGACAGCTGATGGGGATAAGCATCGAGCCGACGCTCAGGATCGGCAATATGCACTTTGCGCAACATCTCGATGGCGGCATCGTTGATTTGGTTGGCGGGCAATTTGCGCCGGTAGCGCAGCACCTGCCGTAATACTTCGCCCACCGTCAACACTGGATTCAGCGCTGCACGTGGGTCTTGGAAGATCATTGCCACTTCGCGCCCACGCACCTCTTCCATCTCGCGCTCAGAAAGCTTAAGTAGATCGCGGCCCTCCAACAGTATTTCGCCGCCTACCACGCGACCGGGGCGACGCACCATACGCAAGGTTGAGAAACCGGTCACCGATTTGCCCGAACCGGTCTCGCCGACCAGTCCCACGATCTGTCCACGCTGCACATCGAGGCTCAATCCGTCCAGCACTTTAGTCACGCCACGGCGGGTAGAAAAGTGTGTTCTCAAATCGCGTATGCTGAGTAAAGGTTGCGTCATTCTGGTTGTTGGGATTAGATGCATCAAACTGTCTGACGTGTAGTCCATCGTCTATTGTCTATCGTCGGCCGCCCTTTCTCTATCATCGCTGTCTCCGGGGATCAAGCACATCGTCTAGGCCATCGCCGAGCAGATTGAAGCCGAGCACGGTTAGACCAATTGCGATACCAGGGAAGGCGTAGCTCCACCAGTGACCTTGCAGAAAGTCTTGCAGACCCATGTTG
>JANMVQ010000503.1:0-20361 GCA_031392845.1 Chloroflexota bacterium | reverse complement strand
CCATGCGCCCTGCCGGGAATAAAGCACCGTTATCCGTACCTTTAATATCTGGTGAGACTTTATGCACATGCACTAGGTCATGCACAAAGGTCACCGCTTCGAGCATCTTTGGATCGTTAAGGTTGGACTGCGTCCAGTCATCGTTCAATTGATAGGTGCTGTTGGTGAGCCACCACGGTGTCATGCCAAAGTTGAAATACGGGATGCCGAATCCCCACACCTTTGAATCGCCTTCACCCTGGGTCAGCTTTTTGGCGGTGGCGAGAAAATCATCCCAGGTCCAATCTGCTTTGGGCGGGTCGATCTTGGCTTGCTCGAACAGCTTGGTGTTGTAGTGGATGACCATGTTGTTCCACGAATCCGGGACGACGTAGAACTTGCCACCGACCTTCATCGGATCGGTGAGATGCGGGTCAATATCGCCCAGCAAGTCTTTGCCGGCCGGGTCGGCGTTGAGCAGGTCATCTACGGGCAACAGCAAATCTTTTGAGACCAGCAAACGCATGCCTTCAATCGCAATATGAATAACGTCGGGTGCTTTGCCACCGGCTATCTGGGTGGTGATCTTGTTGGAATATTCAGACCACGTCGTCACTGGTGTGAAGTTGTCGTTAATAGTGACGTTCGGAAAGCGCTTGTTGAAGCGGACGTACGCTTCGTTGTAGATCTTCTTGTCGTTCTCACCGCCAAAGTTAAAAATGCTGACTGTCGCTTTTGCGTCGGCCCCGAGCCCACCCTTGCTTGGGCCTTCGGCTGGCTTTGGGGCAGCCGGCACCACGGGTGCGCAGGCTGCTAATGCGGCACTGGCGCTAGTCAAACCGGCCAAGCGTAAAAAATCACGTCGTCTAATTCCTGTTTTATTTTTCATCTGTAATTGCCTCCGGGAAACACAAACAATTCACTTGTCCACAATTATGTGACGTACTGAAGAGCTTACAGGGGATGCAAGCGCTTGGCAAATTGTGCTTTAAGTTGACCGCCTATCGCACTATCCCCAAATCCCCCGGGTGGACATAGCCTGGGAAGACCTGCGCGACATTGGGATTGCCCGCCCGCTTGGTCAAAATCTCGCTCAACACGGTGCGGTAATCCGTCGTGATGGCCAAGTCGGCGCCGTCGTAGAGTTGGTTGGCCCCCAGCCCAGGCCAATTGGCATACACCTTGCCGCCGTTAACGCTGCCGCCCAACACAAACATCACACTGCCGTGGCCGTGATCGGTTCCACGATTGTTGTTTTCGCGGATGCGGCGGCCAAATTCACTCATCATGACGAGGGTTGTGCGGGTGTGGTGCCCACTGCCGGCCAAATCGGTGTAGAAGGCGTTTAGCCCGCGTGACAATTCATCCAAGTGGCCCATGAAATAGCCACGTGGATCGGCATTGCCATACTGTTGGTTCTCGTGGGTATCCCAACCACCGTAGTCAATCGTGGCCGTTAGCAAGCCGAGATTGGCTTTGACCAACTGGGCAATTGTTTTTAATTGGTCGTGCAGTGGGTTGTATTGCTGATAGACCGCACCGGGCGAGGGCGTGTAGTCGGCGGTCTGTGCCTCAATCGTTTCAAGCGAGTTCAAGGTGGCATCGCCGGCCTTGTGCAGCCACGATTGCCCACCGCTGGTGTACATCTGACGCAACGCCCCGCGCTGTTGGTTGCTGACAGCCTCGCCCCAGTACCACGGCACGTAGTCGAAGCCATTCACCCCCGACAGGCTCAACGCATCTTCACGACCCAACAGCGACATGGCTTGTGAGCTGCCTGCTGAGACGGCTGGCAAGATCAGGTTGGGTGGGGTAATGGGCATGCTCTGCAAATGGCGGGTTAGCCAGCCGGTGCCGGTCGTTTTCAGACCGGGAGTACCCGTCTCCATGAACTGCATCGCATCGAAGTGGCTGCGGGTGTCGTTCATCAGTCCGGCGGCATGCACGATGGCCAGTGCGCCGCCGCTGTATAAATCTTTGAGCGGGGCGAAGCCGGGATGCAGGCCGAATGAGGTGCCATTGCCCATAGTGCTATTGGCCAACGCACTGGCGATGCCGTTCACGCTATTTGCAGTTGGGACTTTGAGCTGCGGACGAGCGGACTCGTAATTGATGCGATCGGGTCCAGCAAACGGCAGCACAGCATTGATAGAGTCCCAGCCACCGCGCAGAAACATGACGACGATGGTCTCGTAGTTATTCGCATCCGGTCGGTCGATGCTCGGTCCGGGCGCAGCAAAGGTCAGGTTGGTCACGCGCGAACCGGCCATGGCTGCTATCGCCGCAGAACAGCCGACCATGAAGCCGCGGCGGGAAAGTTTGGTTGTATTTAGAGGCATGATTTATCTCCAGTTAAATTCTGGCGAACTCAAGATCAGGGCCAGCACGGCTGGCAAACGATCGTTAACGTCTTTGTCAGTCAGGATATAAGTGGCTGGGTTGCGGCCATTCGCCAATATCTGCACCAACTGGGTGCGTGAGGCGGCAGGCATGTCGCGGCCCAACACGCGCGCAATCCAGAAATCGACGACTGCATTGGGGGTGCGCGTGGCAGGCAACTGATTTAACAGATTGATCACCATGCGCTTGTCATTTGCGGTGGCGTCGTTCCCGCGCTTGGCGCCGGCATACAGCACAAAGTTGGCCATATTCCAACGCATCAACATAGAGGTGCTATTCGTCCAGTTGGTATAGCGGTCACCCCAGCCATCTGGTGGACGACGGGCAAACATGCTTTGGCCCAGACCGTCGTAGTAATAGAAAAACTCATCGCTGGGCTGTTCCCAATTCTTGTAGACGTTGCCCTGGGCATCGGTCGTCGTTTTTAAAGTGATCGTCCAGTTGGGTTGTACGTTTGTCGCCCGCAGTACCCCCATCGTTGATTCATACGGGCGCTTGACCTTAAGGGCGTAACTATTGCGGAACTCGTCTGACTTTATGATGGTTTCAAGCACTTTCTTGATCTGATCCGGCGCATTGACATTGGCGATGAACACGGCTGCCACTGCATCAACGGTAGTCTCGCTGGGGGTGTCACTGATCAGGCGGCGGCATAGACGCCGACATACATAGCGCGCTGCACCAGGGTGATTGGCAATGAGGTCCAGCACAGTTTTGCCGTCTTGCTCGGGCGGGGTGTCGGCCGAGATAAACTGACCCAATATCGTTTTTTGGAAGCGATCATGATCGGCATCATCATATTTGAAGACCCCAGTACCCCATGAGCTGGGGTTGGTGTCGCTGCCCCACACATCATCTACTGTCCAACCGGTAAAGCAGCGGGTGCTTTCATAGACATCGTCGTCTACATAGCCCACAGGCTTGTTATTGCCATCTTTGGGCACTTCGGACTGGCCTTTCACGCCCAAGTAATTCTCTGCACCCAACCCGTGCAGCTCAAATAACTCACGGGCCCAGTTTTCGTTGGGGCCGCCACGGGTGTTGATGTAGTTATCGAGGTAGTACAGCATGGCCGGGCTTTTGGCGACATCCCCCAACATCTGTCGGAAGTTGCCCATGGCATGCTTGCGGATCACATAGCGGTCATAATGCACCCATGTCCAACGGGCATACCCTTCCCAAGCGAAGATGCTGAAGTGGTTGTGCCAAAATTCCACCATCACCTCGTAGAGCTGGCGCTTGCTAAACACTGCGCGGGTGACTGTGGCGATCCGGATATCTTGTAGCGGGCGATCATTTGAAAATTCGCCGGTTTTGTTGGGCCGCCGGTAATACTCGCGCCAGTGCGTTTGCAGCACGCTGTTGGCATCATCGTTAATCACCAAGCCGGGCTTCATGACATTGGGCAAGTAGACCGTGCGGTTTAGGCTAGGGTCGATCGGGCCACCGCCGCCAGTCGACACACCCGACCAATATGAGGGCAACACCATGCCGTCGCTGGTCGGCAGCGTCGGCAGACCCAATGCGCCGACCCGGTTGGTGCAATCAGTGTCGTTGATGCTGCCGGGGTTGAGCTGTTGAGCCAACCAAGCGGTGAGCCGCGCATCGTCGGTTGCACCCAGCGCATTGAACGCATCCAGATCGCCCGCGCGTGGGCCATAGGCCAACCGGTTATAGACAATGACCGCCAGCGGGGGTTTGTCGGGGAAACCAATCGGGGTGGCCGTGGGCACTGGCGTTTGGGTCGCGGGAACAGCCGTTTGGGTCGCTGTTGGGGGGAGGGCAGTTACTGTGGGGGTTGCAGTCGCTGTCGGCGAAGGGGTAGGTGACGGTGTTTCGGTCGGCGTACTCGTCGGTGTAACAGTTGGTGTCTCGGTGACGGTCGGGGTTTCCGTTGGGGTAGGCGTATCGGTTATTTGTGATAGCGGCGCTTTGCGTTGCATATGATATTTGTCCTCCAAATTAGAAAACACTAAGATATATTATTATATAGAGAATGCTTAGATTTGCGAAGTGAAAAGTTGAGAAAGAATCAACAATGCGTTTTGTGGCAGATACAACTCGCAGATATAACTCAATCAATGGACGAAGTATGGACACGGCATGGATGACGACTCAACGGATGAACAATTCGTTGAGTTATCAATGTGTTAACCCATTAAATCGAAACCTTGCCCGTTAGAAATATCAAAACCCAGAATACTGGCGAACGAATGAGCTTGAATCAGCAAAAGGGCGGACTTGGTCACTCGCAAGTGGGTAGGTCCCGCACCGCGAAACCTCAAAAAGCATCAATTCTCATGATTTGTAGCGAAAAGGTATTGAGATTTCGCTAAGAACTGCTATACTACTTAGAAATCGCTTTGAGAACTGGCGTCGGAGAAAGTTGGAGTATCTTAGTACTGCCATCGCGGTGCCCACTAGACTTCTTAGGAGGATCGCTAAAAGATGCACATTGCCTCATATCGAGGTCAACACATCACATCCCCCACCGTAGCCACTGTAAATCGTGTTTATATACGCTGGCACCTGGTGCTCAGCATCGTGACATTGACCAGTAGCCTACTTTTAGGCCTGGTATATCGACCCTTGATTGGTAGGGCGCTCGGTCCGCAAGCGCCAACCGGGCCGACCGAACCCACTCAACTGATCACCTACACCGCCCTAAACGATGATTTCCCAAATCCAGAACGCGGGATTTATGTCGATATTGATCTGATCAATCAGACCAACTTTTCAACGCTTTATGGGCAGGGTAACCGGGTGGCTTACGCTTATGTCACCCTGATGGATTACCGCACCCAGGACTTGCCTGCCAGTTTTTTGCAGAAGTTGGATGCTGGGTTAGCTCGCATTCGCAGCTCGGGTCTCAAAGTGGTGCCGCGGTTTAGTTACACCAGCTCTGGCGGTAATGCCGAAGCTGAACCCGACGCGACGCTGGATCAGGTGCTACGTCATATTAATCAGATTGGGCCGGTGCTCACCCGTTATGCTGATAGTGTGCTGGCGGTGGAAGCCGGCTTTATCGGGGCGTGGGGCGAATGGCATCATTCTTCGAATAATCTGCACAACGAACCGGCCCGCAGCAGCATTTTTGATGCGCTGCTCGCCCAAATGCCTGCTAGCCGGGCCGTGCTATTCCGCTTCCCACGCGATCTGGTGCTCCATTTCCCTACCGCACTCGACAGTAACAATGCATTTAATGGGTCAGCTCAGGCGCGCGCTGGACATCACAATGACTGCTTCATGGCCGACTACCACGACTCGGGCACTTGGATCCCCGAAGCCAACGCGGTAGCGCTCAAAAGCTATATCGAGCAAATCTCTCGCTATATCCCAGTAGGTGGTGAGACCTGCAACGATGCTCCGCGTGGCGATTGTGTCACGACTCAGACCGAATTGGCTCGCTTTCACTGGAGCTTTCTCGACCCGAACACGCCTGCTCGATGGACGAATGAAGGCTGTCTTGCCAGCATTACCCGTTTGTTGGGCTATCGCTTTCGATTGGTGCAGGCCGAATTACCCACCCAGTTGGCTCCTGGGCAGTCTTTTCAGGGTTGGCTGGATATCGTAAACGACGGTTATGCTGCGCCAGCAAACCCGCGGGCAGTCGAGTTGGTGTTGCGCAATACCAGCACGGGTGCACTCGTGGCATTGGCGGTATCGACCGATCCACGCCGCTGGCTACCGGGCAGCACCCAGCGGGTGACGTTCAACCTGACCGTGCCGAGTGATGCTGTGGCCGGCAACTATGAATTTTTGTTGAACCTGCCCGATCCAGAGTCGGCGCTGCGCAATATGGTCCAGCATCGTGTTCGGCTGGCTAACTCTGGGACATGGGAGGCTGCCACTGGCTACAACAAATTAAATGCGAACCTAACGATGAGCGTCGGAACGGGTTCCAACCCTACCGCGACACCAGTTGTGTTGCCCACCCAGCAGCCGACAGTCACTCCCGTTCCACCCACTGCGACCCCCATTGGGCAGCCGACCCAAACACCGACCCGCATCTCGCCGACCAATCCGCCTGGCGCAACACCCACCAATCCGCCCACAGCAACATCTGCGGCCAAAACGCCCACTGCGGCACCGACCAAAACGGCTACACCGCCTGCTGCGACTGCTCAGCCCAATCGTCCACCCTTGGCCAATGCCGGGGCGGATGTGAGTGGCTACTTCAAATGGGACATGTCGTTGAATGGGCAGTTAAGCAGCGACCCGGATGGCAATCCATTGAGCTATGTCTGGACACAGGTTGCTGGCACACCCGTCCAATTGTTCAGCTCGGCCAGCAGCGCGCCGACTTTTACGGTGCCAATTACACCGGGTGTGCTGACGTTCCAGTTGCTGGTAAAGGATCCCGCGGGTCTGAACAGCCCAGCCGACACCGTGAATGTGACGGTGATCAACCGACCGCCGCTGGCGCACGCAGGGTATGACCGTGTGACGTATCCGGGTTGGAAGGTGTATTTGGATGGGGCGCGCAGTGTCGATCCGGATACACACCGCCTGAGTGGCTACACTTGGCAACAGACTGGTGGAACGCCGGTGCAGCTTGCATCGAGCAGTGTGGTCAGCCCGTTGTTTACGGCGCCGATTACACCGGGCACATTGACATTCCAGCTCATGGTGATGGATCGGTTTGGGCTAAGCAGCTTAATTGCTGATACAGTTCTGGTGACGGTAACCAATCGCGCCCCAATCGCGCACGCGGGCTATGACCGCATTGCTGCGACCAGCCGTGATGTGCAATTGGATGGTTCACGCAGCATGGACCCAGATAAGCACAAGCTGGTATCGTATCGCTGGGTGCAGGATGGCGGGACACCTGTGTTGCTGTCGAGCGATAGTGTGATTAGCCCGACTTTTAGCACGCCTAAAGGAGCGGGCGCACTCTCGTTCAAGCTGAGTGTTGTCGATGCGTATGGCTTGAGTAGCGCCATAGCCGACACTGTGCTGGTGACAGTCACTGCATCGGTTGTGGCCGCCCCTGACAGTGGGAACGGCGCGTTGGATTTGGATTACATCGAGGTGGCTGACAGTGAAGTCCCTCTCTTGCCGGAGCTGGAGATTGACCCGGAAGGGTTTGAAGAAATCCTCAGTTCTGAAGTTCCTTTTGTGGATGGCGTCGATGACCTGACTGGCTTACGAAATACATATATGCCCTCTTTGATACTTAGCCCAGATTAGGTCCGACTCTGCCTGACTGCCAGCGTTCCCGGTCGCCCCCTCGACTGTTGCGCTGGCAGTTTTTTTGTTCGAGATATTAATTGGACGCGGATTTACCGGATGACAGGATTTTAGGATCAGAATTAGGCACACCATGAAACAGAAAACTTTGTCTATGACCTTGATATTAACGGCGCTGGTGTTGGTGAACTGCGCGGCGGGTCGGGGCGACCAGTTTGTGTTTTTGCCAAGCGTCATGGGCAGCCGCCCCACGCTAACTTCCCCGACACCCACAACGACACTCAGTGTGACCCCTTCCCCGACACCTAACATGACACCCTCTTCGACACTCATCCCGACCCCTTCTTCGACACCTACCCCGACACCTCCTCCTCCGACACCCCCTCCTCCGACGTCCACCCGTTGTATCGATGCCTATTACGTCGGCTATGAGCGCGATTTGCTGCCGATTGATCAGGTTGATTTCTCAGCGCTGACGCATCTGATGGTTGGGCGCATCACACCCCGCACCGATGGCACCCTCAACACGACGTTTGACATCGACGCGGTGAATGGCCCGTTGTTTGCCAAAGCCGCAGCACAAGCCGCCCACGCCGCTGGGCGCAAGGCCATTCTGATGTTGGGTGGGGCCGGGGAGCATGCCGGTTTTGTGGGTGCGGCGTCTAATCAAAATAGGGCAGCCTTTGTGCAGAATATTTTGGCCCGCATGGACGAGTATGGCTACGATGGGATCGACATGGACTGGGAGCCGGTGGAGACGGCTGACCGCGCGCCGCTAAAGAGCCTGATTCGTGCGTTGCGCGCTGCTCGCCCCAACATGATATTGACCATGCCGGTGGGCTTTGCCAGTTCCAATTTCCCTGGCGAGGTCGATGCCTATTACGCGGATATCGCTGCTGATTTGGACCAGATGAACATCATGACCTACGGCATGTCGGGCAATTACGACGGCTGGGATACCTGGCACTTTAGCCCTTTATATGGTGAAGCACCGACCCATCCGGTGTCGATTGACCACAGTGCAAAACGCTATGTGGAGGTTGGGGTACCAAAAGGCAAGTTGGGCATCGGGATGGGGTTTTATGGGACTTGCTGGACCAAGGTCAGTGAGCCCGGCGAAGCACTGGCGGGCAAGAACGTGTCGGTGACTGAGAGCGACATGAGCTATGCCAACATCGTGCGCGATTATTTGCCGCAGGCGACGGCGCACTTTGATGCCAGCAACAAGGCGCCCTATCTCAGCTCGGCGACCGCGTTTGGGCCAAACAACTGCAACTTTGTCGGCTACGATAATGGCGAGTCGATTGCCGCCAAGGGCGCGTATGTGCGCGCTCAGGGGTTGGGTGGGGCGATTATCTGGACGATTGGGATGGGGCACATTGCGTCTAAACCCGTTGGCCAGCGCGATCCGCTCATGGACGCGGTGAAGGTCGCGTTTTTGGATTAGGGTTTGTTATAACGCGATCATTTGCCAGGGTAGCGCTACAACTTTCTCGCTAATGCGCTGTATCTTTTCTCCGGAATAGAGTAATGCTCCCGCAGATGTCTCAGGATGTAGATCGATAAAGGTGTGTAAACCAGTCGCATCAGCAAAGCGTATTGTGTCGGTCATTTTCACCTCAATGGCTAACAATTGTCGACCGCGCTCAATAACGAAATCGACCTCATCCCCGCGTCGGGTGCGCCAGTAATGGATGATAGGACGGGGGGTGATGAGTTGGGCCAGCACTGCTAAGTGGTGATAGATTAAGTTTTCAAATAGCGCACCATACTCTCTTGATTGGCGTAGGCTTTGCTCATCGAAGAAGCCGCACAAGTAGGCGGCTAATCCAGAATCCAGCCAGAACCACTTGGGCGATTTGATGATGGCGGTACCGCGATTACCACCATAAGCGCTTACTCGTTGCGCTAGATGGGTGGCTTCGAGCAAATTCAAATAGCGATGTGTCGTTGGTTGCGACACGCGCGCATCCCGAGCTACTTCGGTTTGGTTCAATATTTGCCCAGTGCGCAGGGCTGCCAGTTGCATTACCCGCCGAAAATCAGTCAGCGTGTCGATATTGGCGATTTGCCGCAAATCGCGCTCAAGATAAGTGCCGACATAACCCTCCCACCATTGTGACCACACTTCTGCCCGTGGTAGATCAAACAAGGGTGGAAGAAAGCCGCGCAATAACCACTCTGCTACCGAAATTTTAGTTTTTTCAGACCACGCGCCCTCACTTGGCAATGTCCCGGCCAACAGATCGGACAAAATGTTCGGAGCAGGTCTTTCCAACTGTTCCCCGATGGTCATTGGATTCAGTACAAAATAGACCGCACGTCCGGCTAGACTTTCACTGACTTGCTTCATGAGCAGTAAATTGGCGGAACCGGAAATCAAAAATCGCAATTCGCGCCGCCCGGCATGATCTACTGCTTGTTTGATCGCCGACAAAATAGCAGGTGCTTTTTGCGTCTCGTCAATGACGATCTGCGTGGTTCCAGCCCATAGCGATTCTGGGTGGGACAACGCTTGTGCCAGTGTGTCCGCATTGTCCATGGTTACATAACGCCAGTCCTGCATAGGGCTGGCGTGTTGTAGGAGTGTGCTCTTACCAACCTGGCGTGCGCCCGTCAGCACGACAATAGGATGATCGACCACTGCTTGTTGAATGCGATCTGTCAACCAGCGTGGTTTGTAATTTAATTCATCGCGTGAATAAATTTTATTCATCGCGTGAATTATATATCGCTCTGAGCCCATTTGCGTAAACGCACAACGTATGATAAAACCCCACACGTAAGCGTTTAACTCATGGCCACGATCCTAGATGTCGCCCGCCGCGCAGGGGTGAGCACCGCAACGGTGTCTCATGTCGTTAATGGCACGCGGATGGTGGCGCCGGAGACTCGGCGAGTGGTTGAAGAGGCCATTGAAGCATTGCGCTATCGTCCGAGTGCGGTGGCGCGCGGTCTGCAGAGCAATATCACCCAGACGGTGGGGGTGCTGGTTGCTGATATCAGCAGCTATTTCTTCGCCCAAATCGTGCGCGAGCTAGAAGCGGTGTTCGAGCCGGAGCACTACAACCTGTTGTTATGCAATACCGATGAGCAACCAGAGCGTGAGAAACGCTATTTGGAAATGCTGCACAGCAAGCGGGTGGATGGCATCATCATGGTGCCAACGGGAGTGGACCAACCGATTTTACGCACGTTGATCGATAGTAAGGTGCCGATTGTGGCGATGCATCGCAAGTTGCGCGAACCGGCGCTGTCGGCGGTGCTGTCCGATGATGAAGACTCGGCCTACACTGCGACCGATTATCTGGTGAAGCTGGGCCACCGGCGTATCGGTGTGTTGGCGCGGGCGCACAACTTGTCGCCGGTGATTCAACGCACGCATGGCTATATGCGGGCGCTGCGGGCAAATTGGATTCCGATAGACCAGCGATTGATCGAAGTAGGCCACCAGAGCACTGAGCAAGCGACGCGGGCGGCCAAGCGCTTGTTTGCGATGAATCCACCCATCACGGCGGTGATCGCGATGAGTTTGACCTCATCGTTGGGTCTGCTAAAGGCCATGCGCGAGTTGGGAGTGAGCTATCCGGATCAAGTTTCAGTGATCGGCATTGGTGATGCACCTTGGATGGAGGTGCTATCCGCGCCGCTGACCGTAATGGCTGCCCCGGTAGACGAGATGTGCAACGCAGCTGGCAGACTTATTCTGGATGCGCTGGCGCAAGGTCGTAAGAAGCGGGGTGCTGACAATGGCGACTCGGTCATACAACCCGTGCAAGACGTGTTGGTGAAATCGAAACTGATTGTGCGGGAGAGTTGCAAGGAGATAAGAACGTGAGGCGTAGGGCGTGGAGCGTAAGGCGTAGTGCGCGCTTTACGCATCACGCATCACGCATCACGCATCACGCATGAAGATTACAAACATCGACGCCACTTGGCTGCATTGCCCGATTCCATATGAGCAGCAGCATATCAGCGACTTTGGCCGGCTGGCTTCATTCGACTGCGTGTTGGTCACGATCATGACAGACGAGGGGCTGGTGGGCTATGGCGAGGCGAAGTCGGCGGTGGGCAGCGCTGGGACGTGCGCGGCGCTGGTCAGCGCAGTGAAACAAGATCTGGCCCCACAATTACTGGGTAAAGACCCACGCCGGATTAATGAGTTATGGGAGGTGATGTACAACGGCACCCGCGATCACTATGCGTTGTCGCGTGGCCGGGCCTTCCCGGTGCTGGGGCGGCGCGGCTTATTGATCTCGGCCATCAGCGGGATCGATATGGCGCTGTGGGATGTGCTGGGCAAATCGTTGAATGTGCCGGTAATGCAGTTGCTGGGCGGGGCGTGCCGCGAACGGATGCAGTGCTATGCCAGCGGTGGCTGGGCTGACGTGAACAATATCGGCGCACAGTTGCAAGGCTATGTCAGCGCGGGTTTTGCGGGCGTGAAGATGCGGGTTGGCGTGATGGATGGCACGGTGCAACAAAGTGTGGCGCGGGTGCGGGCTGCGCGGGCAGCGATCGGGCCAGAGATTAAGCTGATGGCCGACGCGCATGGCACACTGAGCGTGCCGGAGGCCAAGCGCTTTTGCGCGGCGATTGATAACAGTGACTGTGATCTGTACTGGTTTGAGGAGCCCTGCAACAGCGACAACTATATCGGGATTGCCGAGGTGCGCGCCAACACCCGCACCCCGATTGCGTGCGGCGAGAGTGAGTTCACCCGCTTTGATTTTCGAGATGTGATTGCGGCACGGGCAGCCGATGTGTTGCAACCTGATTTGGCGATTTGTGGTGGGATCAGCGAAGGGGTGAAAATCAGTGCATTGGCCAGCGCGCACCAGTTAGAGCTGGCGCCGCATTGTTGGGGCAGCGCGCTATCATTCTCAGCCGGGGTCAATCTGGCCTTTGCCAGCAGCAGCGCCGTGGTCATCGAGTATTCGCTCGGTGCAAACCCGTTACTGCGTGAAATGCCGGAAGAGACGGTTGAGGTAAAGGACGGTTTGATTGCCGCGCCGACCCGGCCCGGGTTGGGTGTGACACCAAGGCGCGAGTTTGTGGAGCGGTATCGGAGGAGTTCGGAAGGTTCGTAAGGTTCGTAAGGTTCATAAGGTTCGTAAGGTTCATAAGGTTCAGAACGTTCGTAAGGTTAGTGTTACTCAACCTTCGAACCTTCGAACCTTCGAACCTTCGAACCTTCGAACCTTCGAACCTTCGAACCTTCGAACTTTTAGAACTTTTAGAACTTTCAGAACTTTCAGAACCTTCAGAACTTTCTAAACTTTCATGATCTTGCTACTCGAAACCCTCCACCCAGACGCACACGCGCTGTTGGCGCAGCGTGGCGAAGTTGTGTTGGCTGAGGTTGCGGCTGAGGCGTTGCGGGCGGCGCAGTCCAGTAACGTTCAGGGGATTCTGACGCGCGGCAAAGGCAAGATTACGTGCGAGTTGATGCAGGCGTGTGGCCCGAGCCTAAAAGCGGTGTCGCGTTGTGGGGCTGGGTTGGATACGGTCGATACCGCTGCGGCGAAGGAACTGGGTATCAGGGTGATCTATGCGCCCGGTCTAAACGCGCAGACGACCGCCGAACACACCCTCATGTTGATGTTGGCTGCCGGGCGCAAGTTGGCTACATTAAACAATGCTGTGAAAGCTGGCAACTGGGCCATTCGCAATGGCTACGAGGGCATCGAGCTGAACGGCAAAACCCTTGGCATCATCGGTCTGGGCAACATTGGCCAGCGGGTGGCACAGCTGGGTGCGGCGTTTGGCATGAAGGTGGTGTATTGGAATCGCAGCAGGGTCGGTTTAGCAGGTTCGGAAAGTGTTGAAGGTTCAGAAGGTTCGAAGGTTCGCCGATTGAACCTTACGAACTTTACTAACCTTCAGAACTTTCCTAACCTGTCTGATCTGCTCCGCACGGCCGATGTGGTGTCATTGCATGTGGCGTTGAATGGCGAGACGAAAGGCATGATCGGGACAGCGCAACTGGCGCTGATGAAGCCGACGGCGATTTTGGTAAACACCGCGCGGGGAGGGTTGATCGATCAGCAGGCATTGGCGCAAGCGCTGGCGTTGGGCAAGTTGGGTGCGTTTGGGGGCGATGTGTTGGATGGGCAGCCGCCGGATCCGAATGATCCACTGCTCAAACAAGAACGTGCGATTCTTACCCCGCATGTCGGTGGTTTGACCGACACTACCTACCGTGAAGTGTGTTTGTATTGCGCGAAGAATGTGCAGGACGTGATTGACGAGAAAGAGCCAGAGCGCAATTCAGTGTATAGAGGGTCATGAGTCACGAGTTATGAGTCACGGCTTCGACATAAGCTTTGGCGATCAGTCATAAGTCATAAGTCCGGTGAGGGTTACTTGTTTTGTGAATGTTCATTTTGTGAGATTGTCACATTTACCGGACTTATGACTTATGACTGCCCGCTCAGGTTTACGCCATAGGCTTGACTCATGATTCGTGACTTGTGACGATTTGAAGGAGAAAAGAAATGATCATCAGCATGCACAATTGGATGCGGGCCGAGCCGGTGGAGACCACGATCCGCCGGTTGGCCAAGTATGGCTACGATGCCATCGAAATCAGCTATGACAGCGTGGAACTATCGCCGGGTGCGCCAGGCACTGCCGCCGTGAGGCAGATGCTGAAGGACAACAAGATCAAGTGCTATGGCTCGATCAGCCTGATGTTCAAGGGGCGTGACTTGATTCACAACAAGCAGGCGGTGCGTGAGAACTCGGTGGACTATCTCAAGAAGTGCATCAGCATGGTGAGTGAGTTAGGTGGCAAGGTCATGAGCATAGTGCCCAGCGAAGTTGGTAAGACCAAGGCCTTGGCTTCACCAGAGCAGGAATGGCAGTGGGCGATTGAAGGTTTGAAAGAAGTGCATGTTCATGCCAAAAAAGTTGGAGTGAAAATGGCGATTGAGCCGCTCAACCGTTTCGAGACCAACTTTATTAACCGGGCTGATCAGGCATTGTTGTTGGCCAAGGCAGTTGCGCCGGATGTAGGCGTGTGTTTGGATGTTTATCACATGAACATGGAAGAGTTCGACATGCATAAAGCGTTGGAAAGCGCGGGCAAGAAATTGCTGGATGTACATGTGGCCGACAACAACCGCTACGCCTGCGGACAGGGCATGCTTAATTGGAAGAAGCTGTTCAAGACGCTAAACAAGATTGGCTACAAAGGCTCAATCACGGTGGAGTTTGTGCCCCCGCTTGATCGAACACCGGCGAATCCTTTCAAGAATGCGCTAGCCGCCGCCGACAAATCGCTTACCAAGGAGCAGTTGCAGTTCATCGAAGATCACGGTAGCGGTGTATTGAGTGAAGAGTTCTATAGCTGGCTGGTAGAGCAGTCGGTGAAGACGCTGCGGAAAAACATGAAGTAAGAAATTCTTGAAACATTGACAAGGATGCGGCAGTTTCATACACTGGTTTTAGATACTGTCGTATCTTATAAAGTCATTCAGCGAAATAAAGTGACCGCGTCCCTGAAGGGACTTTGCGTGTGCTTCGCTCACGCAGAGCCGTGCTAGGCCGTTAATTTATTTCGGCGGAATGACTTAACGTAGTCCATTTGCATGCTAAATCAGGCATGTATGGGGTTTTATTGTGAGAGTTGTCCGAGATATTTAAGTTCTAAAGAAGGAGTAAGAAAGCAAATGACTAATCAACCAAGACGATTGAGCCGTCGACAATTGTTGAAAGGGAGCGCCATTTTGGGTGCAGGTGCCGCGCTAGCTGCCTGTGCAGCCCCAGCAGCACCTGCCGCTCAGAAGCCAGCAGATGCTGCCGCACCTGCCGCTGCGCCTGCCGCCAGCACCGGTGCTAGCCCTTTAAAAGGCACGCAAGCTGACGAGATGAAGGGCAAGAAGATCGAGTTGAGCTTGGCCGTAATCGCCGGCTGGCCACCGAGCCAGGCTCCGATTGAGCTGTTCCCAGACTTTGCCGCATTTGCCAAGGAGAAGTATGGCTATGATGCAACCGTCAAGAAAACCGAAGCACCCTTTGCTGCGCTGTTCCAGAAGGTTGCGCCAACGCTGGCTTCTAAGTCACAGGAATATAACCTGATTGTGTCCGACAGCCAGTGGCTGGGTGCGTTGTCCACCCCGGGCTGGATTGTCAGCGCTGAAGATGTGTATAAGGAAGTGCCTGAGCTGGATATCGAGCCATTCTCAAGCCTAGTAAAGAACACATATCAGGTGTATCCCGATGGATCGGGCAAGCGCTGGGGCTTCCCGCAAATGCCCGATACGCAAGGTTTGTTCGTGCGCTTGGATCTGTTGACCGATGCCAAACACAAAGAAGCTTTCAAGGCCAAGGCCGGCAAAGAGTTGCCCCAGAACTATGATGAGGCCATCAAACTCACTATTCAGGATTGGGAGCCAATCTTTGATTACTTTAACGGCACTGGCATAGGTGGCACAGCCATTATGCAATCAAAGGAGTATGACTTCTTCAGTTGCGCCTATCACCCGTATGTCTACGCCACGGGTGGTGACATTTGGGATCCCAAGACCAACAGTGTGGTGGGCGTGTTGAACACGGATGCCAATGCCAAGATGTTGGACTAC
Source organism: Chloroflexota bacterium (assembly GCA_031392845.1). Taxonomy (GTDB): domain Bacteria; phylum Chloroflexota; class Anaerolineae; order J036; family Brachytrichaceae; genus JANMVQ01. Next base: position 4,207 of record JANMVQ010000503.1, on the reverse strand, counting down.
TTCAAGAGCCTGCAGAAGTATCAACCCAGCGGTTCGCAGAACTATGGCATCGGCGACATGATCAATCTGTTTGGCCAGGGCAAGGTGTTTAGCGCTTTCCAGTGGCTGGCGGTGGGGCTGTTTATGTCCCCTGATGGCAAAGATGGCAAGGCGATGGATCTGACCGGCAAAGTGCTGGCGCTGCCGCATCCCAAGGTCGCGTTTGAGGGTGGCCCGACGGAAGTGATCGGCGCAATGGGTGGTCAGCCGTGGGTGATCAACAAGTTCAACGACGAGGATCACATGCGTGCTTGTATCGACTTTCTCAAGTGGTGGTATAGCGACGACACCCAGAAGAAATTCTTGGCCAAGGGCGGGCTGCCGTGGAGCAAGAAGGGTGTGGAGAAGCCATTGTTCGAGAAGGAACCGATCTACTTTAAGCCATTCGTATACATGCTGACCGAAGGCCGCAGCCGCGACTTTTGGCACTTGCCTGAGTACGCCGAAATGTTGAACCTGCAGCAGGAAGCCTACAGTGGCTTTGCCTCTGGTCAGTTCAAGGATGCCAAAGCCGTGTTGAATAGCATCGCTGCCAAGCAACAAGCCATCCTGTTGGACAAGGGTCGCACGACCGTGGCGATTCCAGACGACATCAAGGACGCGCAGCCGAAGTAAGGCGATTGTTCGTAGTGCTTATCCGTAAATCATTGAGTGCCGCATCCTTCGACTTCGCTCAGGATGCTTCGACTTCGCTCAGGATGCTTCGACTTCGCTCAGGATGCTTTAGCTTGAGTTTACGGATAAGCATTTAGAACCTATCTCTAAACTGATGTGTAAGCATCCTGAGCGAAGTTCCTTCGGGGATGCGGACGTGAACCGTTTAGAGATAGGCTCTTAGTAATTAGTTGTTGGTTTGGTCAAACGTCAAACGTCAAACGTCAAACGCCAATTGAGTGGTGTTCTGACGTTTGACGTTTGATGCAGGACGAATATATGAGCGTTGCATCTGTTGTTGAACGAAATGAGGCGAGGCTGACGATGCCGACGCCGAAACTGCGTGTGCGGAATGAGTCGCGTGGTTTTGCGCTCGCTTTGCTTACGCCGATCCTAATCTTCTTTGTGCTGTTGAATGTGATCCCGACCTTGTGGATGATCGGCTTCAGCTTTTATCGATTTAGCCTGCAATCGGGTGAAGCGCCGCGCTTGGCTTATGCTTTGAGCGAGAAGGGAATCTGGTCACAATTACCGATCGGCAACTTTATCAAGATCTATAACGATATAGATATGTGGGGAGCGTTTGGACGCACATTCCTGTTTGTACTGCTAGCCGTTATTTTCCAAGTAGCCTTGGGTGTGTTACTAGGTTTCCTATTTTGGGGCAGCGCCAAGATGCCTGGTCGGCGAGTCGCGTTGACGATGCTTTTTACCCCAATGGTCATTACGCCAGTGGCCAGTGGTCTGTTCTGGAAACTGATCTATGAACCTACCTTCGGTGTGCTCAACTTTTTGATCACGCAGCTGGGTGGCACAAAAATAGATTTTCTAACCAATAACGATTGGGCATTTTCGGCCGTTTTGTTTGTAGACGTGTGGATGTGGACACCCTTCATGATTCTGATGACCCTGGCGGCGTTGGGTTCAGTCCCGAAGGCCGAATTGGAAGCCGCCGATGTCGATCGTATGGGCTGGTTGAAAAAGATCTGGTATGTCATTTTGCCGCATGGCAAATTTATTCTCATGCTCGGGATCTTATTGCGCACAATTGATGCGTTTAAGACCACTGATTTGGTGTTTTTGATGACCAATGGGGGCCCGGGGAATGTGACTGAATTGATTGGTCTGAAACTCTATCGCTTTGCCTTTGCCAGTTTGGACATCGGTTTCTCATCCGCCCTGGCCCTAGTATTGTTGTTGATCGCTATCGCGTTCACATCGGCCTATCTATGGGTGCTGAACCTTCGTCGAAGGAGCGAAACCGCGACGTAAGAATTGAGAATGCAGAATTACGAATGAAGAAAAGATCGCATTTGCGACAGAATTCTTTCTGACTTCTGCCTTCTGACTTCTGACTTCTGCCTTCTTTATTCTTCATTTTGAAAAGATGCAAACCAAATCCAACACCCCCTACTACACGCTGCTATGGGCGATTTCGATTTTGTTCTTTATCCCCATTGTCTGGATTGTGCTGGCGGCGTTCAAGACCGATTCAGATATTCTCGCCATTCCACCCAAATTGTTATTTGTGCCGACCCTAGAACAAATCAACAAGACGATCTTTGGCACAGGCGAAGGCATCTCGAACACGATTGGCTACTTCAGAAATAGCTTGATCTTGTCGATTGGCTCAGTGCTGCTGGCAATCGTTGTATCGTTCCTAGCTGCATTTGCCTTCTCACGTTTCAAGCCCAAGGCCACAAACTTCCTCATGTTTCTGCTGCTCAGCACCCGCATGGTCCCGGCGTCGGCCTCGGTGATCCCGATCTTCCAGATGTTCAACGCATTTGATGTGACCTTGCGCAATCTAAATATCATCAGCCAGGATACCCAAGTCTTTCGCGGCTTTACCGGCGTGCTGTTGCTTTACACCATGTTCAGCATCCCATTCTCGTTGTGGATTCTCAAGGGATTTATCGATGGCGTGTCGCAGCGTTATGATGAGACTGGCTATGTGAATGGTGCATCGCGATTGCATGTGATTTTTCGCGTAGTGTTGCCGCAGGTCAAGCCGGGTTTGATCGCTGCGTTTATCTTCAACTTGATTTTTGTGTGGAACGAGTTCCTGTTTAACTTTATTCTAGGCAGCACCAAGACCAACACTCAGATGATTCCGTATGCACTGGCGGTCGGTCTGGTCGGTCCTGGGGGTAATCTGAACTGGGGCTACATCGCATCGCTCTCGGTGCTGTATGTGCTGTTACCGATGGTGATGATCTTCGTCTTCCAGCGTTATCTCTTGGTGGGGATGACGTTCGGCACGGTCAGAGGGGAAGTGTAAAGAAGTGCTTAGTGCCAAGTGCATAGTCCTGAGTGGATAACGCACGACTAAGCACTTGGCACTAAGGACTAAGGACTCAGCACTATGAATACGCCATTCGCCTCCCGCCTTCAGACAATCTTCGTCTTTCTCATGTTGCTCAGCGTGCTGCTGATTGGGCAGCAGTGGGTGCAAGGCTTGTATAAAGCTGGCATTGTGTTGTTGTTTATTTCTGTGCTGCTGAACATGGGCGTGAGCAATGTGCCGTCGCACCATGGGGTGGCGCGCACACTGCGGCTGGCGACCCTATTTTTCGGTATCGTCATCATCGTGTTTGGGGTGTCGATTGCCATCGTGCCAGCGTTGTATCAATTAGGTCAGTAGAAAAGTGCTTAGTAGCGAGTTCTTAGTGCTTAGTGAATAAGCACAAGACTAAGCACTAAGCACTAAGCACTCAATATGCAAGCCATTTTCTTTCTCGAACCCGGCAAGCTTGAATTACGCGAAGTGCCTGTGCCTGCACCGGGCGCGGGTGAAGTGGTCATTAAGGTCAAGGCGGCCACCACTTGCGGCACGGATCTCAAGGCGTATCGACGGGGGCACAAGCTGATGCCGCCACCGATGCAGTTTGGGCACGAGTATGCCGGCATTATTACGGCAGTTGGTTCAGGCGTGATCCGTTTCAAAGAGGGCGATGCCGTGATGGGTACCAACTCCGCCCCGTGCAACGAGTGCCACTATTGCCGACGCGGTCGCCCGCAGCAATGCCTGAATCTAGACAAACGCTGGAACTGGGGCAGCTACGCCGAGTATTTCAAGATACCGGCCCATATCGTGGCGCAGAACTTGCACCATAAGCCCGCGCATCTGCCCTTTGCCGAGGCGGCATTTATTGAGCCGCTAGCCTGCGCGGTGCTGTGCGCAATCAATGCCAATATCAAGCTGGGCGACACGGTTGCGATTCTGGGTGTAGGTGCCCAAGGCCTGATGCAGTTGCAATTGGCCAAAGCTTTGGGTGCCTCGCGAGTGCTGGCCATTGGCCGGGCCAAGGGGCGATTGGAAAGGGCGAAGACGGTTGGCGCAGACGCAATATTCAGCACCCAAGATGGCGACCCGGTCGAATGGGTCAAGCAGCAAACCGGTGGGTATGGTGCCGATGTAACAATTGAAGCCGCAGGTAGTGCTGAGACCTGGCAGCAGGCTATGCTGATGACCGGCAAAGGTGGCACCGTGATGCAGTTCAGCGGCCTGCCC
>JANMVQ010000477.1:0-6537 GCA_031392845.1 Chloroflexota bacterium | reverse complement strand
GCGCCGGGTGATGCGCAGTGGGCCGAGGCGATAGTCAAATTCGGAATAGGTGGGATAAGCTCGACAAGCACTGGCCTCAGTCAACCAATGCACAGTTTGGGAATCGGGCGCGATCACGCCAAACCAATAGCCATCCAGCAGTTTGATCGGGTGAGCCCACACTCCATTCATCTCATGGGGAACATGGCCACCCCAACTGTCGGGGAATAGTCCATTTTGCGAACCGATAACATAAACCCGATCGCCACAAGTGGCAATTGGGTCAGATAGGTTGTGCCGTTTTTCTTGAACAAGAGACATAGTGATATCTTATAGATCGGTTCATCCGTATGCGCGCACATTTGAGAGCTTGAGCGTGAGCACAATAAGCAGCGCATATGCGGCAATCCCGAGAGCCATGGCCCACTGAAACCCAACTTGCATGGCCAGAAACATGACCCCGGTCGAACCTATGACTGAAAAAGCGCCATTGACAGCCCACAGCCAACCAACGCCTTGGCTGGACCGCGACAAGCGCAAGGCGCTGGCAAATGGCACTCCCATTGGCAGGCCGACGCACGTCACAAGTATGACTACCGCCAACACGCGTACGATAAACGGCAGGCGGATCAAGATCGTGCTAAGCGTGGGCAGCGCCAACCAGTACAGCATGCCTAAGCCGACAATGAGGATAGCAGCCAGTCGCACACGCCGTGGCAGTTGATCCGGTGGCCAGCGTTGGCTGTAGCCACTGCCAATCCCGCCACTGACCAACAAAGTACCCAACACCAGCGCAATCGCAAGCGTGGGATAACCGATCAACAGAGCGAGTTGTTGAATCAGTGGAATCTCGATCAGCATAAAACCAGAACCAATCAGCGCCATATACAGTAACAACATCGGTGACACAATCTCGCTTTTTTGGCCCAGTGCCAACAGCAGAATTATCACGCCCAATGTCACTGCAAACCCTAAAGCGGTGTTGATCGGTGTTGGCACGGGTGGATCAAGCTTATAAAAAAATGGTCGCTGATCCGTCGTTGGAAACAGATCGTAAGTCTGGTCTAAGGCGACGAAGCGCTCCAAACTCATGCCGGTTTTGAGGTTGCGAAAGCCATCTTCGAACACGCTAGGCAAGTGCATTGCCTGCAAATCCAGTGCTTGGGCTGCACGTTGGAGTAGGCTGATCTCGTCAGCCGTCAAGCGCGCCTGACTGATCACCAAAACAGTGACGCGTTGGCCCGGATCATCCCCGTTGCGCATGAGCAGCGCCATTTGGTCAATTGCCTGGGCAGGAGGCACACCCATGTCTTGCAGGGCTTTAATCGCAGTAATAGCCGCGCGCGTGCCCTCCAGACCATTGTGCAGCACCAAGGCTAATTTACCATTGGGAGCCAATCGATTCAGATAGGCGCGAAAGGCCTCGGCAGTAAAAATATAGTTTTCGACGAGGGCCTGACTGGCCGGTGGGGCGGCCTGCGAATAAACCACATTGAGATAGACCAGATCGAATTGCTCGCGGCTGGCTTCGGCAAAAGTGCGCGCATCGCCAACATGCAGTCTGACCTCGGGCCGGTCAAAGATGTTGCCGTTGTAGTCGGCGTACTTGCGCGTGGTCGCTATCATGGCCGGGTTGACCTCCACTGCAGTGATATCTTTGCTGCCCGCCAACAGCGCCAGCAGGACGTCTTTGCCCGCACCTGCGCCAAGCACCAGTGTCTTATTGGGTGTGCTAACCAGGAATGGAAGAAACTCCACACTGACGCGCTGCTCTTGCATGCTGCCGAGATTGCCATCGAAGCGCAACATGTAGCTACCGGCACCGCCATCCGTGAAAACAAGCTTTTGGGTTGGGTCGGCCGTTTCAACCACATCAATGCGAGCGAACGGATTCCAGGTTGAATAGACGACCCGGGCCTGCATTGCACTGTCCTGAAGAACCTGGATCAGGGTTTTGTCGGGCGGGGCCTGGCTGATATGTAGCGGGTTGTAGTTAGCAAGACCGGTTATGGCGTTAACCAGACTCAACCCAATCAACCCGACCAGCACAATTGCAGCGCTGTTGCGCATGCTGCTCGACCCTTTAAGCGACATGAGCAACAGCCCCAAAGCATTCAGTGCACCCAGCAGGATCACGATGCTGAATGCATCGAAAACATTAAGCAGGGCCAGTACACCCAACACACCTGCTGCAGCGCCGATTAGATCGGCGGCATAAAGAGTTCCGCTCTCATCACGTGCTTGGGCAAACAACAAGGTGCTGCAGAAACCAACCAGTATGAATGGAATGGGAGTCAGCACGAAGCACCCAATCGCGACCAATGCGGATGGCAATAACCCAATCACAATTGCCACAATGGGGTAGCTCAAACACAGCGCAAACAGCGCCTTGCCGAGTGTTGCCTGGGTAGGTTCTTCGCGCTGACGCAGAAACTGTCCACCTGCAGCGCCTAGGCTAATACCCAACACGGCCAACGAGAGCACCAAGAAGACATAGTGATATTGAAAGTAGAGCGAAAACACCCGAGTCAGGGCAATTTCATAGGCCAGCCCAGATGCCGAGATTAACGCGATGACGCTGGCTCTAAGGCCAACAGCAAACACGGCTGTACGACCCACGGCGGGCACAGACGGTTGACTGAGCCTGGATCGCTCAGAAGAGGGAGAGCTCATATCAAACGAATCGAATTATCGGCCACCCATCCCGGTCAGCGAAATGCCTTCAACAAAAGCGCGCTGAAAGACGAAGAATATGATCACCAATGGCAGCATCACCACTACCGAAGCCGCCATCAACATACCCATCTCCACTTTAAACTGACCGTTGAAGAACGACAAGCCAATTGCCATAGTGTAGCTATTGAGGTTACTGAGATACAACAACGGCCCGAACAGCTCATTCCAGTTATCCTTGATCGTGAAGATCGCGATCACCACCAATACAGGCGTGCTGAGTGGCACGATGATGCGGGTAATAATTTGGAGGGTGTTGCAGCCATCCATACGCGCAGCTTCTTCAATTTCCCTAGGGATGCTACTGAAAAACTGGCGCATTAGAAAAATAGCATAGGCCTCGCCAAAGAAGCTGGGTACCACCAACGGCAAAATAGTATTCACCCAACCCATGTAATTAAACAGAATGTACTTGGGGAACAGCAATACCGTGCTGGGAATCATCATTGTGGCAAGCAGCACGGCAAAGAGAATATCCTTGCCCTTGGCCTGCAGCCGCGCAAAAGCATAGGCCACCAACACGCAGCTCACCATGCGACCGATAAGCACCAGTACTACGATACGCAACGTATTCAAGAAGAACGTGGGGAAGAACGGCAGGATAGGATCCCCCAACGCACGTGGATAGTTATCCCATACCGGCGGGATGGGTAACCATTTGGGCGGCCATAGAAAAATATCCAGGTTGTTCTTCAAAGACGACAGCACCATCCAATAGAACGGGAAGACAAAGATGACGCACAGCAGCACGAGCAGGCTATAAACAATAATGTCGTGAACGACTTGATAACCCTGCCTGGATTTGAAGAATGGAATCTTGCGCGTGCCCGCAAAAGACCCTCGGTTTATGTTTGCTTGTGTCATGGCTTATTTCTTGTCTGCCTCGTTATAGACCCACAACGATTGAGTCCGCAAGGTAATCAGCGTCAGAATCATGATGATGATGAACAGCACCCAGCCCAAGGCCGAGGCATAGCCCATCTTCTGTTGTTTGATGGCGCTGTCGAAGGCATACAGCATGTAGAACAGGGTAGATTTCTCGGGGGCGCCAATCGTGCCTGCACGCGCCGTGCCAATGATGTAGGCCGAATCAAACGTCTGAAACGAGCCAATCAGCGATGTGACAAAATTGAAAAATAGTGTGCCACTCAGCATCGGCAAGGTCACTTTGAAGAACCGCGCAACTGTACCTGCGCCATCAATTTCCGCCGCCTCATACAAGCTCTTGGGGATACCTTTGAGGCCCGCATAAAAGATCAACATTTGTCCGCCGATACCCCACACGCTCATGATGATGAGCGCGCTTAGCGCAAACTTGGGGTCAAGCAGCCATTCTGGCCCTTTGATGCCAAACAAGCCCAGGAAACCATTGATTGGACCGTAGACCGGATTGAATATCCATGTCCACAACACCGCCGCAGCCACGCTGGCGACGACACTGGGTAGATAAAAAATTGTCCTGAATATGCTGATGCCTTTGGTGGCTTCATTTAACAAAACAGCCAAGAAAAGCCCCACCAGGATCTGAAGTGGGATGCTAAAGATGGAAAAGGTAAAAGTGACCTTTAGCGCTTGCCAGAAATCTGGGTCACGCGTGAACATAAAGACATAATTACGCAGGCCGACCGCTTCCGGCGCGCTCAAAATATCCCATTTGGTAAAGCTGATGACCAGCGAGGCCAACATAGGCCCGAGTTGAAACAAAATAAAGCCGACGATCCACGGCGCGACACAAATCCAAAACACTAGCCCTTCGTGACGGGCGGCTTTGCCAGCTTGCGTTTTCTTCGCCTTAATAATTGCAGGTGCGTTTACTGCCATTGAGTCGTCCTCCAGCCCCACCCAGCCCTCCCCCACTTACTAAATGAGGAAGGGCTGGAGCAAGAAATTACGGCTGCGCTAGACAGTCGTCGGCTTGCTTAGCGGCGGTGTCCAATGCAGTCTTTACATCGGCGCTGCCACTAAAGACCTTTTCCATATTCTCTTTATAGTATTTTTCCACGCAATCACCAAACTTAGGTTGGCGGAACTCCGGCGGGGACACTACGTTATCGAACCCAGAAACGATGTTCTTGTCATACTCATCGTTGGTCATGCCTTGTGCCTCAGCCACGGACTTGACCGCGGTGAGGGCGTACTTGGCAAATTCGGTGGCACCTTCCTCGGCGCCCACAAATTTCAGCCACTTCCAGGCTGCGTCTTTGTTCGCGCTCTTGGCGTAGATGGCGAAACCGGCCCAGCAAATGGCGTTGGCAGCTTTCTTGTTCTTCGGCAAAGCCACTGTCCCGAACTTCAGATCTTTGTTGGCCTTAAAGTCCTTCAGCGGCCAGCGGCCTGTCCATAGCATGGCCACTTTGCCAGTCTGGAACAAGTCCTGGCCGCTCAGCGCGGCTACATCAGCCTTGCTTGGCGCAACTTTGTCCTTCACGATCAGATCACTGAAGAACTGCACCGCTTCGATCGTGGCTGGGCTATTCAAGAAGCCCGTTGCGGTTTTGCCGTCCTCGCTCAACACATCTGCACCGTTCTGATAGATGAACGGAGCCGTGCCACGCAACCAGAGTGGGTCGCCCCAGCTGTCGGGGACCATCACACCCCACTGTTTCACTTTGTCGCCGTCTTTTACGGTCAGCTTCTTGGCAGTCGCGAGGAAGTCGGCCCACGTCCAATCATTCTTAGGCTCTTCGACACCGGCCTTCTTGAGCAAGTCCTTGTTGTAATACATCACCAGCGGACTGTAGTCCTTGGTAAACAGATAGGTCTTGCCGCTCACCTGGCCGATCTTGGCGATGCCAGGAAAGAACACGCCCATGTCAAATTTGTCTTGGGCGATGTAGTCATCCAACGGTTCAACCACATTCTTGGACACGAACTTGGACACATCACCATCGCCCAGCTGGAACACATCCGGCGCATTACCAGCGGCCATCTGAGCCAGCAACTTGGTGCCATATTCCTGCGGCACGGGCTCCAGTTGCACTTTGATGTTGGGGAATTTTTTCTCGAAAGCGACCTTAGCGTTGTTAAACGGTTCAAGCGCCTCATTGCTTTCCCACATGGTGACCCGGATGGTCACCGGACTGGCCTCCGCTGGGACAGCGGGTTTAGTATCAGCTGGCTTGGCGTCGGCGGGTTTGGCGGGTGCCGCCGCAGGTGGTGCACATGCGGTCAACATCAAGGAAGTCGCGGTGGCCAGCATCATAACCCGCGACAGGGCCTGTATAACAGTACTACTCATGTTTTTCTCTTACCTCCAGGTAAACAAAAATATCGTGCGTCAAAAGTAATTTTCGGATTCAGATGGATTTACATTTATTGCGGATTTACATTTATTTTTGTACTTGTGCCTCTTAATCACCTCCGGTCACTTCCCAACACTTCACAAATTCAACTGTCACAGAAGCGGCATCGGCTTCCATTGGGTTGTAGACTGACGAATAATCAAGGTGGGCTCAATCAGTTTCGATGTAGTGATTGCACCTCGCATGCGTTGCACAAGCATATGAACAATCTCTCGCCCAATTTCGTAGATTGGCTGGCGCACTGTAGTAAGGGGTGGAGACGCATGCGCTGCCAATGAAACATCATCAAATCCCACCAATGCAACATCCTGTCCGACGCTTAGCCCGTGCTCTTCGATCGCTCGCGCAGCACCAAATGCCAATACATCTGAGCAACATACGATGGCAGTCGGCGGTGACGAAAGAGCCATAAGCTGTTCTGCTGCACGTCGCCCTTCATCTTCACTCAGCCCACCTAAGATAACCAAGGCCTCGTGCAGGGGTAAATCGGCTGCTTGGAGCGCGCTAAGATAACCATTGAGCC
>JANMVQ010000408.1:0-1752 GCA_031392845.1 Chloroflexota bacterium | reverse complement strand
GCCGCCAGCCGACGATGAAGTAGAAACGCTTGACCCGTTGACGTTGCGGCTAGCTCGTTTCTCCATCGCCCATATGGATGGCGAGTTTGCAGTTAATCGGTTGTTTGAGGGCATCAATAAAGACTTAAGCTCAGACGATGCCGACTATGTGGTCAAGAACCAGATCGAGCTAATCGGACGCGTGCTGGAAGGCAAGGGCTTGTTGCAATTTGCCACCAAACCCGGCGACCCCAAACGGCGCAAGGTGCGTATGGTCACGGCGGAGTTGCGGACAATGGTGTCACCAACATCAACGGATGAATAACGGATCAACGGATGGGGTAAGGCAATCCTCGCGATTGCCCTATTGGCTAACACATATATGAAACGGATAAACGGGTGGGATAGATATCGGAATGGGCGAATGGTCGGGGCGTTGGCGCTGATCGTTTTGCTTGCTGCCTGCGGTGGCACATCATCTGACACACCAACAACCACGGCAGCACCCGTCGCTAACACCGAGCAAAACGGCCAGTATGGCGGCGATGATCCGCTGGGTACAGCGACGGTATTGGAGGCCAATCGCAAGGCAGATCTAGCGGTTGCCGAGGCGGCTGACAAAGCCCGAATCACCAAAGTTCAAGCAGCGCAGCAGGCGGAGACTCAGCGTCTACAGCGCGAGGCCGATCAGCGAGCCACTGCCACCGCCCAAGTGCGCCACGCCGAGATGCAGGCCACATCTGTTGCGCTGAGTGCAGCCAGCACCCAAGTGGCCGTTGAGATGCAAGCAACCGCACAGGCCAACCAAGCCCAAGCGACGGCACAAGCTTTGGAGTCCGTGCGCCAGGCGCAAGAGATTGCGGTCAAACAGACCGCCGCTGCGGTAGACGCACAGCAGCGCCAAACGGCCCTGATCACCCAAGCCACCGCCACCGCACAAGCCTACGAAGATACGCGTCGCCAGCAACAGATTGATGTGGATCGAGCCGAGGCGTTCTACGCCAGCATATGGGCCGGGCTACGCGTCATCCTGACCGCGATTGGGATCGGCATTGTGGCCATGGCGGTGATTTTGCCGGGACGTAAAGCCATCGTAAAAATGTGGGCTGACTGGCAAACTGCTCGCACCCAACGTGCGCGAATCGCGGCGACCGCGCATTACAACGTCGATGTGCTGCCATCAAAATCCTCGGGAAATATGAGATTGACAACCGCAATTGACGAAACATCCGAGGTTGACCACAACCGGCAATCGCTGCGTGCTCTGAGTGACCAAGACATCGTGACCCAGTGGGAGCCGCCCCCCGGATGGTTTGCGGTGCGCCATCTCGACAAAAGCGAAACCAACTCATAACCCGATATACTGAAAGAGTACGTACTCAAACGATGGCATACCTAGCTGCTCAACCCTTGACCATCCGGCCAAGTCAAAAGCCAATGTCGATCACGTCGGCGACGCCCGCCGCCCGTATTGAGATGATGTTGGCCACCGGCGCACGCATGCTTTGCCCCAAGGTGACGCTGTTAGGTCATCGGCAGGTCGGGCGGGTGTTGTCGCTGTGCGTGGATGCACGCGGGGTGGCACCTGAAATGTTGCACCAGATGGCCGATTTTCTGCGCGACCGCAGCCATGTGCCCTATGTGCGTGTGGTCCCGCGTGCCGATGGGGCCACCCTATTTGAAATGCCAATCACGCCTGCGCGCGATATCCTCTTGGAGCATCGCCAAGCCGACCGGCATGGCGATGCGCTGACTTTGGGGCCGCTGCTACAA
>JANMVQ010000407.1:0-29737 GCA_031392845.1 Chloroflexota bacterium | reverse complement strand
CTTGGACCCATGAGCGATTCGTGGCAACGACAACTGCGATAACAGGACTACTGCCACAACTAGGGCCTGAAAAAGCGCACAAGGGCGGTGTGCCGTCGGTCTTTGAGCGGGTAAGTCACGGATCATAAAATTCCTCTCCGATGCTGACGCTAAGATTATTGTAAGTATTCAGGTTTTTTGACAGAATCCCTCGATTTCGATCGTGAATTAGCTTTGCGATTCAGAAATTCTTCGCTAAATGCTGCATGTTAACCAATTTCATATCCATGCTATTTAACTTGCGCTTAATACAAACACAACAGCTGCTTAAATTTCAACTGCTATTCTCACTGGAAGAAAAACGTTGTTAACTATTGTTTTATCAAGCTTAAGTGAGGAGTAGTTTAAATATGAAATCCCAAGCGAAATCTTATTTTTTGACGGCCATAGCCGCCACTTTGATTTTGAGCGCATGCTCAGCGCCTGCCGCGCCCGCACCGACCACTGCACCTGCAGCTGCCCCAGCAGCCACCGAAGTTCCTAAGCCAACCGAGGCCCCCAAAGCTACGGAAGCGAAGCCAACTGAGGCTCCTAAGGCTGAAGAAGTCAAACCCACCGAAGCGCCCAAGGCCGAAGCCAAACCTGCTGAAGGAATGATGCTACCCGCAGTCGATCCGCTCAAGCTAGAAGGCAAAATCATCGCGGCTGGCAGCAGCACGGTGTTCCCATTGACCGAGAAAGTTGCTGAAGTATTCAAAGATGAAGGCTTTAAGGGCGAAGTGACAATTGACAATATTGGCACTGGCGCAGGTTTTGAGCGTTTCTGCAAGGGCGAGACCGACATCACTAATGCCAGCCGCAAGATTAATGAGAAAGAGACTGCTGCCTGCAAAGTAAAGGGTATTGAGCCAGTCAGCTTTCAGGTTGGCGTCGATGCTTTGACTGTAGTGGTCAACCCCAAGAACCCAGTCAAAGGTGTCACTCAGGCCCAATTGGCCGATATCTACAGTGGCAAGATCAAGAACTGGAAAGAGATTGACCCAGCTTTTGACAAAGAAGTGAAGCTGTTCAGTCCTGGTACCGACAGCGGCACGTTCGATTACTTTGTTGAGCACCTGTATAAGAAGGACAAGAAGCCAATCCTTGAGGCCAACCCACAGCTGAGCGAAAACGACAATGTGTTGGTGCAGGGCGTCGAAGGTGACGAAGGCGCGATTGGCTACTTTGGTTTTGCTTACTTTTTGGGTGAGGGCAGCAAGCTGAAGGCCCTCGAATTGGACGGCGTGGCCCCCAATGCCGAAACTGCTCAAGGTGGCAAGTATGGATTGGCTCGCCCGTTGTTCATCTACAGCAGCGCCAAGATCATGAAAGAGAAGCCCCAGGTGGCGGGTTTCATCAACTTCTATCTGAGCAAGCTCAGTGAAGTCCTCGGCCCGGTGGGCTACTTTGCCTCTAGCGCCGATGCAACGAATGGCGCTAAGCAAGCTTGGATGGACGCAAGTAAGTGATTTAAGTGATGCATGACGTTTAACGAATGGCTGACAAGTCAAACGTTAAACGTCATGCGTTAATGTCCACTCTTTTCAAGCTTCTTAACCCCCCAATTCTTAACCCAAATTTCTATGAGTGCGCGAGTCACAATGACGACCAAGGATTCTATTATTGCAAGCGCGAATAGCTTGAAACGCAAGCCGCGCCTGGGCGAAACAATCGTCCAGGTTTTTTTGTTTTTCTGTGCGGCGGTGTCGATTCTGACCACCCTCGGCATCGTGATTGCACTTGGGCGCGAGGCGCTGTTATTCTTTCAGTTCCCAGGCGTGACCCTAACTAAATTCTTCACAGGCACCAAGTGGTCGCCCTCGATTGATGAGTTTGGTGTGTTGCCGTTGGTCTTGGCCACGTTCTTAACCAGTTTGGTAGGCATGCTGGTGGCGGTGCCATTAGGAATGGCTGCGGCGATCTATCTTAGCGAATATGCAAGTTTCCAAACCCGCAAGACGCTCAAGCCAATCCTTGAGGTATTGGCGGGTATCCCGACTGTAGTCTATGGTTTCTTTGCCTTGACGTTCATTACACCGATCCTACGTGCGATTCTCGGCAGCGATACGGTTGAGATCTACAACATGATGTCGGCTGGGTTGGTCATGGGAGTGATGATCACACCGCTGATCAGCAGCATGAGCGAAGATGCGCTGCAAGCCGTGCCACTCAGTTTGCGCGAGGGTTCGTACGGCTTGGGAGCGACCAAGCTGGAGACCAGCTTGCGAGTAGTGGTGCCTTCGGCGCTGTCCGGCATTAGTGCGGCCCTCATTGTTGCCGTCTCGCGTGCGGTGGGTGAGACCATGATTGTGGCAGTGGCGGCCGGCGCCGGTCCCAATTTCACCTTCAACCCTTTTAGAGCAGCCGAAACCATGACCGGCCATATTGCCCGCATCAGTGGCGGCGATCTAAGCTATAACTCCATTGATTACAACAGTCTTTTCGCTATTGGTCTGCTCTTATTTACTATTACGCTTGTGCTCAACCTTATCAGTCGCGAGATAGTGAAGCGGTTCCGCGAGGTCTACGAATAAGAGTGAAGACTGAAGATGCTATGGCTAATTCCCAACCCGATTCAGACAATATCCAAGCCCGGAAGTCGCGAGCGAAGGCCGGAGCGACCTTGTTTTCGCTGTCGACGATCATTGCATTGGTAGCGCTGGCCTTTCTGATGTACAGCGTGGTTAACAAGGCATTTGGCTATATTGCTGTGCGCCAGAAGGTCGATCCAGCGACTTTAGCCAGCGGACGCGCACTGGACCAGCTCAGTAAGGACGAATTGGTGACCATTTTTAAGGCGGGCGTCTCAAGCGGGGTGTTCCGCCGCTTTGAGAGCGAGAAACCCTTTGCCCAGCGTGACCAAACCGAGGTGTTGGCGCTGGTAAATGAGCGGATTGTGGGCCGCGAAGTCGTTGGCTCATGGCCATTGCAAGAGTCGCTTCTAAATAAGCCCGCAATCTTGAAACAAGTGACTGATTCGATCGCAAAAGACCCGAAGAAGTGGACTGGCGTGAAACTGGAATGGTATTCTTGGGTCAACAATGTGTTTCTGCGCGGCACGGGTGGCAGCGATCCGGCACTGGCAGGCATTCGGGTGGCGTTGCTCGGCTCGCTGTGGGTTGTGCTGTTGACCATGCTGATTGCAGTGCCAATTGGAGTGGGCGCGGCGATTTATCTGGAAGAATATGCTGATCCGCGCAATACCATTAACCAATTTATTGAGACGAACATTAATAATTTGGCGGGCGTGCCATCGATTATTTATGGCATGCTGGGATTGGCTATCTTTGTGCGTGCGTTGGGGCCATTGACCAGTGGTTCGATCTTTGGCATTGAGGGCAACAACGGACGCACGGTGTTATCGGCAGCGTTGACGATGGCGTTGTTGGTGCTGCCTTTGATTATCATCAATGCCCGCGAGGCGATTCGGGCGGTGCCGAGCTCGCTGCGCCAGGCCAGCTATTCTTTGGGCGCGACTAAGTGGGAGACCGTACGTGACCATGTGCTGCCCGGGGCGATCCCTGGTATTTTGACTGGCACGATTTTGTCGCTGTCGCGCGCGCTGGGCGAGACTGCGCCGCTGATTGTGATTGGAGCATCGACCTTTATCGTTACCGATCCGACCGGCCCATTCTCCAAATTCACCGCACTGCCGATTCAGATTTACGATTGGACTCAGCGCCCAATTGAACAATTCCGCAATATCGCCTCGGCCGCAATCCTTGTGTTGCTAGTGGTATTGATCACGCTCAATTTATCAGCGGTGTTGCTACGCAACCGTTATGCGCGCAAAGCATAAAATAGGATAGCGGCCTGACAGGAAAGATCACCCTGGCAAGGGTCACAAGCGCAAGAGTGCGCTACGGACGATATCAACGGCATGATCGATGTCCTGCTCGGTATGCGCAGCCGAGAGATAAAACGTGCCGCGACCCAGAATGCGAATGCCCTGTTCTTGCAATGCCAATACAAATTTACCCAGTTTGGCTTTGTCAAACGCAAACGTATCGCGTAGGTCTTTGGCGTGTAGCAGATCCGTAAATGCGACATGCACAATTGGACCGAGTCCCTGCACCAGCATGGGCTGTCCAGCCTCGCGTGCGGCTGTGCGCAGACCCGTCATCAAACGCTGACCCAGCCGATGCAGCTTCTCGTGCACGTGGTCGCGCTCCATAATTGCGATGGTGGCCTGGGCTGCCGCAATGCTGGGGTTGCCTGCGTTGGCTGTGCCGGCGTGAATCACCTTGCCTTCGGCAATCGGTTTCATCCACTTGTGCTTACCGGTCAACACGCTGATGGGATAGCCGTTGGCGATGGCCTTGGCAAATACCGCCAGATCAGGCGTGACGTTGTAATACGCTTGTGCCCCGCCCAGATGCACCCGGAAGCCAGTGATGACTTCGTCGAAAATCAAGGCGATGCCATAGTAATCGCACACCGCACGTAGCCCTTCCAGAAACCCCGCTTGTGGCTCGATGCACCCGGTGTTGCACATGATCGGCTCGGTGATGAGCGCAGCGATTTCAGCATGGCGCTGGGCAATGGTCTGCTCAACTAAGGCCAGATCGTTCCACGGCAACAGGATAAACTCGTCGCGCGCATTGGTGGGCAAGCCCTGCGTCCAAGGCAGCGCGTTGGGTGTCTCGCGGCTGCCCAATGCCTCCAGTGAACTGCCGTTGATGCCATACGACATGTTGTCGAACCAGCCGTGATAGTGGCCTTCGAAGCGAATAAACTTTTGCTTGCCGGTGACCGCCCGGGCGACGCGGATGGCGGTGTGATCGGCCTCAGAGCCAGTGACGCTGAAGCGGGTGAGTTCGGCGCAGGGAATAATCTGTTGGAGCTTCTCGGCCAGCTCGATCTCGCCCAAATGCAACGCGGCGAAGAGCTGCCCATCACGGGAGGCGCGTTCGACGGCTGCTGTAACTTCGGGATGGCTATGCCCCAACACCATCGGACCTTGGCTGAGCGCGAAGTCGAGATATTCGTTCTCATCAGCGTCAATCAGCCGCGCCCCTTCGGCGCGAACATACACGAGCGGGTGGGGTGCATTGGCTTTGCGGAACTCGCTGGACACACCACCGGCCAATGAGTGCTGGGCGCGCTCGAACAGCGCTTTGGATTTTTCATGACTGAGCATTTACGTAAGATCGTAGCAGATTGCCTAAATTCTGAGAAGCTGGGTTTGTGTCGTGTGGCGAAACGTATACACTCCAATTCATGAATCGCGATGCTGCCTCGGGTATATCGAGCGCCTATGTCGTCAAACCAGTGCTAAAGGCCATGCGTGTGCTCAAGTGCTTGGGTGATGCTGGGCGCGAGTTGCCACTGAATTCTGAAGAAAAAGATGAAAACCACATTTTCTGAGATTGTCACCACCGAAGAGCAACTCCGCGAAGTGCTGGGTTATCCGCACCCAAGCACTATTGCTAAGATTGTTCCAACCCTTGATACGCACTGCCGGACATTTATTGCGAAGTCGCCGTTTATGCTCATCGCATCTGCGGATACACAAGGCAATGTTGATGTGTCTCCAAAGGGCGACCCGCCTGGATTTGTGCAAGCGCTTGACGACGTTACTCTTGTTATTCCTGATCGACTGGGCAACCGATTGGCCGATACATTTCGGAATATTCTCCAAACAGGGAAAGTTGGGCTCATTTTTCTGGTGCCGGGCAAACAAGAGACCCTCCGAGTCAGTGGAAATGCCATCATTGTGCGCGACGGTTGGTTGCGGGAACAGATGGCCATCGATGGAAAGATTCCTAACTTTGCAATTGTTGTGACCATTGAAAAAATCTTTTTTCATTGTGCCAAGTGTGTGATCCGCTCGAAAATCTGGGATAGTGATCAGTGGGCAGACTTGGAAGGGCTGCCCTCTCTAGCCCAAATTCTGGTTGACCACGGAAAACTCTCGGATAGCGTCGAAGAGATGCAGGTCATGATTGACCAGAGTTATCGCGACCGGTTGTATTGAGCACGCAACTATCGGGCATTGCCATATTTTCCCGTGAGAGCTGGATTTTAGAAGAAAATCCACCTCAATGCCTAAGCTCACCCCCAAGTTGTCGATCGGCAAGGATGTTGTTTTAGTAGGAAAGTAAAAAATGCACGAAGTAGTCATTTTGTCTGGCGCGCGCACCCCCATTGGCAAGCTGATGGGATCGTTGGCGAGTCAGACTGCACCGAAGCTAGGCGCAGTGGCCATTCGGGCGGCATTGGATCGCGCGAATGTCGATGCTACCGACCTTGACGAAGTCATCATGGGTGAGGTGGTGAGCGCTGGAGTAGGGCAGGCTCCGGCGCGGCAGGCTGCCCTCTGTGCGGGTGTGCCGGTGACCGTGTGTGCGATGACTTTGAACAAAGTATGTGGCAGCGGTCTGCGGGCAGTGATGAGTGCGGCTCAGGCCATCAAGGCGAATGACGCCCACTTAATTGTGGCCGGTGGCATGGAGAGCATGAGTCATGCGCCGCATCTAATTCAAATGCGGGCAGGTGTTAAGTTTGGCAATCAACAACTCATTGACGCAAATTACCAGGATGGTTTGTATGACCCGTTTGAACAGTGGGCGATGGGCCATGCGGCCGAGTTTATCGCCGATGAATATCGGGTGACGCGTGAAGCGATGGATATCTTTGCGCTGGGCAGTCACCAAAAAGCGATTGCCGCGCTTGATGCGGGTGCGTTTGAAAATGAGATGGCGCAGGTGCAAGTTGGCAAAACAACGGTGTCGCTGGACGAAGCACCGCGCCGGGACACCCGTCTCGAGACCCTGGCAACACTCAAGCCCGCTTTTAAGCCGGATGGCAAGGTGACAGCCGGAAACGCACCCGGACTAAATGATGGAGCAGCCGCACTTGTGGTGGCCTCGCGTGCAAAGGCCGAGCAGATGCACCGTGCGCCGCTGGCGACGATTGTGGGTTATACCAGTGTCGCTGTCGAGCCCAAGCACATCTTTAGCGCACCAGCAATTGCCATTCCCAAGCTGTTGGCGCAAGTCGATTGGACCTTGGACGATGTCGATTTGATAGAGCTGAACGAGGCTTTTGCTGCCCAAGTATTGGCGGATGGTTATGCCCTAACCGGCCAAGGTTTGGACTGGGATTGGGCCAAAGTGAATGTGAACGGGGGCGCAATTGCATTGGGACATCCGATCGGGTGCAGCGGAGCACGCGTGTTGGTGACCCTGATCTATGCATTGCGTGCGCGTGGGTTGAAGCGCGGCCTCGCCTCCTTGTGTCTGGGCGGAGGCGAGGCGGTGGCAATGGCAATTGAGGTGAGGTGAAATAGCTCTACTCGTATCGCAACGCCTCAGCAGGATAGATGCGCGAGGCCTGCACAGCTGGCACAATCGTGGTGAGTAGCGAGAAACCATAGGCCAGTAACAAGATGAACCCAATTTGCATCCACGGCAGGCTGAACTGAGTTTGTGGGGTGAGTTCTGTCAGAAAAGTGCTCACGATGTATTGCCCGATCAACAAGCCGGTGCCAGCCCCAATCAACAAGCCGGCTAGTGCGATAAAGCTGGCTTCCAGCACCAGCGCAAACGCCACCATATTGGATTGGAAGCCGATAGCGCGCAGAACGCCGATTTGTTGGCGGCGCTCGACTACCGTGCGTGTGCTGATGACGCCGAGCGCGGCGATGCCCACCAGCAATCCCAATGCCATAAAGCCTTGAAACAGCCGCAGGATGCCGCGCGTGATATTCTGGCCGATGGCGAATTGCTCGGCCATCACCGTTACATCCAGGCCATTGGCAAGGAAGGCGCGCTCGGTCTCCTGCGCTACTTGCTTTATATCGATCCCCGCGCGGGTTTTGAGGTAGAACGTGTCGGGGTAAGCGGTCGAGCCGCGTATCACACTGAGTCCCGCCAGGTTCATTTGGAATTCACGACCGGCCAGAGTGGTCTCCTCGGCCAGCACGCCGATGATTTGAACCCGATGCGTGACAGACGGATTCGCGCTGTCGCGTACTTCAATTACGGTTGCAGGCATTTGCGCATCGGCCAGCGTAAAGCCGCGCACGCGCAATGAGCGATTGAATTGCCCGCGCCGTTGGCCAGTCTCGTCGGTTGCGCCGACGGTGACTTCATCGCTGGCAACAGTCTTAGTGAAACTCTGACCTGCGATGGAGCCGGTGAAAGTCTGTGCTGACTCAACCTGCGCCAAGATGCCAGGCGTGACAATGGCGACATCGTTGCGCTCGCGCAAGGCGCGCCACACGGCGGCATCATCGGCATAGCCCGGTGCGCGCAGTTTGAGGCGATACACCTGCTCGGCCTGCTCTAAATAACCGGCATCTACGCCGGACACATTCAGGCGCGACCAGTTACTCGTGTTTGCGGTTGAGGTGATTTGGCGTGCGGTTAGCGTATCGTTTTTCACCCCGCCCACAGCGGCGATCTCGGACAGTTTGGGGTAGTCAGAAATTTGCTTCGGAATCTCGGCCTTCAAATCCTGCAACGGGCTGAAGAAGCTGAGCAGAGTATTCGCGGTCGAAATTTCGAAGCCCGCGCTGCGCTTGTTATCAAGTGTGATGATGGATTGGGTGGCCTGGATGACTACCGCCATGATGACGACCGTGGCGATAATCATGGCGAACATGATCATCGCCATGCTGGTGCGGAAGCGGGCGCTTAGGGGGTAGGCGATGGCGGTTTTGAGCACGGGTGCAACTGACCGCAAGTTGCCAAATATGAGGCTGGCCCAATTGGCAAGCACATCGGCGTTGTTCATGATGACCAAAATAGCACCGATGATGAGCAGCGGCCCGCTAAGCGCAAGCGAAGCCAGCACCCAGGCTTGATCCGCGGCGAGTACTTGAAAACCAGTACGTCCAATCAGTTGGTTCCACGGTAGGCCCCAGATGGCAAGTAATCCGATGCCAATGAGGGAATAGACGATCCGGCGGATGTTGTCGGCACGCATGGCCGTGCGCTCTAGCAGGCGTTCAATCAATAGTAGCAGCCCCATCGACACCAGAGTGCTGCCGATTTGCCACAACGTGACCACATTTCGTTGCGAGGCTGCGAACAGCACACCCGCACCCGCCAACAGAAGCAAAGGACCACCCAACCAGCGCATGACTTTGCTGACTGTGCTGCGCCGTTGGGCGTTGGCTTCTTCGGGCAGGTTGCGGATGGCGCTGACGATATTGAGGCGGCTGACCCGCCACGATGAAGTCACCACGATGAGATAGGTAAACAACACACCGAGGCAATAGCCCACCAGAATAGAAGTAGGGGCGACGTGAAATTGAAACTGCAAGATATTCAGGTTGCTGCCAAAGCGCCCGGCCACGTCGTTCACCAGGTTGCCCAGAAAACCGATCATGGCATACGACACAGCCAGACCTAGCGCCACTCCGATGGCGGCGGCCAGCAGATCATAGACCATGCCTTCAGTCACAAACATCTGCACCAGGTGGCTGCGCTGTACGCCCACAGCCCGGGCAATGCCCATCTCGCTGCGGCGCTCGGTGGCCAGCATGACGAAGATTAAGAAGATGAGCATGATGGCAGCCAAAATAGAGAAGATGCCAAACAAGGTGAACACCGAAGTGAAGATGCCACCTGCCGCATTCGCCACCGTGACGACAAGCGATTTGCTCAATGCGTCGATCAGATCGAACTGATTGAGTTGGCTAAAGGCAGCGCGCAACTCGGCATCATCTGCCGCAGGCAGCGATGCACGGCCAATCAGCCAAGTGCGAAAATTTTGATCGGCCAGAATGGTGCGCAGGTTCTCGCTCACGTCGGGCTTGTCCAACTCGGCGGGCAGCGCCTTCAGCTTGTCGTTTAGACCACCGAAGGGCGTGATGCTTTGCAGGAAAGCCAACACAAACGCAGGCGGGCGATTGCTGGCGTTGTTGCTTACCTCGTTTTGGGCGGCATCGGCGGCGGCCTTGATGGCCGCTTTGACGGCGGGGCGGCGCAGGATGGGCACCACTTGCTTGAACGCAGTCTCGTCCATCGCCAGCGCACGCAACCTGGCGCTCACGACGTCGGTGTGTTGCAAGCCCTGCATAGCATCGCCCTGGTTCGAGACCAGAACAGCATTGACCTTGCCGTTCATGAAAAACAACTTCTGAGCCTCGCTCAGTTGCAGCATGACGACGGGTAGCAGCGCACCTACTGGGCCAGCTTCCTCAACGATGGCCTTGACGCGCACGGGTATGGGGATTGGGCCGACGAAGATTTCGAGTACGTCCCCGGGTTGGGCGTTCAATCGCTCGGCCCCCAACTTATTGAGATAGACATCGCCCTGACGCAACTCCAGGCCGAAGGGTTCGAGCGTGCGGTCAATTTGACGTCCCAGTGTGTTGAGGTTGAGCGAAGTGAGCAAGCCCTGGGTGGCCGAGAGAATTTGGCCAGTGTTCAACCCCAATGTGTTGCTGAGCAGGGCTGCTGGTTGTACGTTGGTCGTATCGGTGATGCCGACTTGTTGCGCCACGGCCTGCAATGTCTCGGTGGTGATACCCAATGCGGCCAGGGTGACAGTTTGAATGCCTTGCGATTCCAGCGGGGTGGTGTCTATGCCGAGCGAGCGCAGCGTCTGTGTTGTGACACTCAAACTGGTCAAATCAAACCCTTGTCCGGTTGCGCCAGTCAGCACCGCGCCTACACCGGCGGCCAATAACAACGCATCGGCAGCACCGTTTTGCAGCCCGACCTGGCGGGCCAAACCTTGCGCCGAGCTAAAGACATTGTTGGCTTGTAGAAAGATATTGCCCACCCCAGGGCGCAGGGCAGCCATGCGCACGTGCTCGCCTTGCACGGTGGTGATCCCAAACTCTTGGTCGTAGTCTTGATCTACAGCAAACACAAAGCCCAATGGCTCGCCTTGCCCGGTGCTGGTATTGCGGATGATGGTGGGGAAGAGCACCGCGCCTGCTACGCCATCAATCAATGGCTCCTGCAGGGCCTGTTCGCGCAATTGGGCATAGCGTTGGGTGCTAATTCCAGGCAAACCGCCATTAAGCACCGCCAGTGTGCTGGTTAGCCCGCCAGCAGTGAGGTTTTGTAATTGTTGTTGGACGGTTGGGGCATCGGTGGAGTCCGCCTGCGTTTGATTATTGCCTGCGTTGGTAAGTGACGACAACAAGGGCGGCGCAATAATCTCATCCACATTGCCATAGGCGGTGATGGCCTGGCGCTGCACGGAATAGCTCAGGGTATCGCCGATGCTGAGTGCGCTCACAATGATGAGGGTGCTGAGGGTAAGGCCAATCACAATCAGGATAGATTGGGCAGGGCGGCGTGGGATGTTGCGCAGACCGATTTTGGCCAACACTGGACGTGCCAAACTTTGTAGCAGTACGATGCCCAGAATCACCAAAACTATCGCAACCAGCCCGATCACGGCGTAATCGAGAAAATTGCTCATACGATGAGCCCATCCCGCATGACAACAATTCGGTTGCACAGGTTGCCGATATTGGCATCGTGGGTGACGATAATAAAAGTATGTCCTTGCTCGCGATTGAGTTTGCGCATGAGCTCGACGATTTCGTGCGCAGTTTGGCTGTCGAGATTGCCGGTGGGTTCGTCAGCCCAGACGATGGCCGGGTTATTGACCAGTGCGCGGGCAATCGTGACACGTTGGCGCTGCCCTCCGGATAACTCGGCCGGCCGATGGTGCATACGATCGCCCAGACCGACTTGCTCCAATGCAGCTTGAGAGCGTTTGTGCGCATCGCTAGGCCGCACGCCGCTTACCAGCAATGGCAATTCCACGTTTTCGACCGCAGTAATCACCGGTAATAAGTTGTAAGTTTGGAAGATGAAGCCCATGCGTTGCGCACGATAGGTCGTCCGGGCGCGGTCATTCATCTTGCGCAGGCTTGTCCCTTCGATGCTGATTTCGCCTTCGTCAAAGTCATCCAAGCCCGAGAGACAGTTGAGCAAAGTCGTCTTGCCACAACCTGAAGGCCCCATGATCGCCACCATTTCACCTGCACTGACTTCAAGATCAATGCCGCGTAGCGCGTGGACTTCGATCTCGCCATTGCGAAAGGTTTTGTGGACCTTCTGCGCCGTCACTATTTGTTGTGTCATATTCCTCTGCTGTCTAAATACCGCCCCACACCTTTACTACGTGCTGCCGCTAGGCGCGGTTACAACATCTTACACGTAGCATGCGGACTTATCCACAAATAACGAATCAATGTTGCCTTTGCCAATTTCGAGCGGATCGACCTTGACCACACTGCCAAATACATCCAACAAGGTAAAACGATTTACGACCTAACAGTTTGGCGTGACCCAAATATATCAAGACAAGCCGTTACACATGCTGCTGCCGCAAACCCTGCGCCAACCAAATAAGGTGCGCCGGTGCCCAAGTGGTCGAATGCCAGACCTGCGATGCTGGGCCCAAGAATCAGCGCGATACTTAGAATAGCCTGGACACCCCCCATCAACTGACCTTGTTGGCTCGCGCTTACCCGGGTGGAGATCATACTGTTGAGGGTTGGAATCCCCAGTCCACTCCCGAGGGCGGCTATACCCACAATGGGATAGAGCCATCCAGCATGCTGGATAAGAGCGACGCCTATCAGCCCACTCGTCATCAGGATTAACCCTCCGATCAACAAACAGGCTTCGCGGATACGGGCATGCAGCCAGCTAAAAAGCACACCTTGCACAAACACAGCGCATATCCCTATAAAGGCAAAGAAGATTCCTATCTGAAATGCGTCCCAATTAAAGCGGGCTTGCGCATAGAGTGGGAAGTTAGTTTGCAAACCCGAAAATGCCACATTAAGTAGAAACATGGACGTGAGCAGAATTCCGATTCGCCCAAGCTTGTTGAGGCCGACAAATTGCTGGACTACATTGAGTGAACGCCATGAAATGGATCGGGTGCGAAGCGCTGTCGGCAACGACTCAGGCAGCGCCACCCACCCAAAAATAAAATTACTGATGGCAATGCCACCGGCAACAAAGGCAGGTAAATGCAAGTTGTATTGGCTAAGCACACCTCCCATTGCTGGGCCAATCATTATGCCGAGTCCAAACGCAGCACCGACCATCCCCATACCGCGTGCACGTTTTTGGGGTGTAGTCACATCGGCAATATAGGCATACGCGGTAGTCAGGTTGCCACCGGTGATGCCGTCGAGTGCAACCGCTGCTACGATCCAGACCAGTGAATTAGCGATGCCAAGCATAAAGAATGCGAGTGCCGTGCCAACTAGGCAAACCAACAATATGGGCTTGCGTCCAAACCGATCCGAGAGTGCACCAATAATTGGACCTGCAACAAATTGCATCAATGCATACAACGAGTTAAGCGTGCCTGCCAGTGCTGCACCACCGCCCTGTTCTTTCACATATAACGGAATAAGCAGCGTGATCATGCCGTAGCCGAGCATGTCAATAAAGACCGTAGTAAAGATAAACAGCAGGGGCGAAGTGGACTTGGCACGTGGCGAGGACGAGTCTGTCATTCAGCTTATAAATGGTTCGGCGCGGCCCCACCAACTGCGCCAACCTTTCATTCGATCTGCCGAGAGCTGCCCAGAAGCGCCCACTGCAACAAACAGCAGGTTAAGTAGGATAAGAAATGCGTAATACCAGCCTTGTTCGTGGGGAATGTTGGCTAGGCCGATGAGTAGGTTGATCGACCAAGCCACCCCTACCAATGCGCCGAAACGGGTAAACAAACCCAGTAGCAAGCTCAGACCAATAAATACTTCCACAATAGTCGTTATCCAACCAAAAAGATACACATTGGGGCGCACGATTAGCCGCACAAATTCGGCATATATTTGAATAACCGGATGTTGAATCTCAAGATCAAGCCATAGACATAGCCCGGCACTTGGGCAGCCAAACGTGGCAGGTGGTTTCCAGGTGATTTGCAGTAGCCAGAATATACCCAATACCACCCGGATACCAGTCATCAGTACTCCTGAAAGCGTTTTAGTTTGCTTATCTGTCATCATCAGTGTTAAAAGTTTCATTGCACTCCCTCTTGTTTGTTTGTATTTAGCCCAGACGTATTTAGTTCGGAATAACCTTGTTGCTCTGCGCTTTGTTGGCGCTCACGAGGTAGCCACTTGCGATACCAATTTCGCAAAAAAATGCGATTCACACCCAAGTGATACATCAACTCCACTGACCCGGTCACGAGTAGCGTCTTAATTACACCGTTGTAAAGGTGTCGTCGCGGATCCACAAGCACTGTCTCACGGATGACGGCGAGTGGCCCCAATGTTTTTAGCTGCCAGGCCCAATCCCAATCCGATGCGAATGAGCTATTTGGATAGCCCCCGGCCGCGACAAAATGCTTTGTGCGTATAAATGGCGCAGTGTCGCCCGCGAACCAAGTAAGCCTGCGTGTACGCTTCTGCCATAGTCGTTCAACCGCCGTAAGAGCGATGTTGTTTGACTGGCGTGCCGGTCGTGCGAGTTGTGAGAATTTAGGCACAAATCCACCACCCACCACTGCTGGAGGGATCAATGCGTCATTGATCAATGCTATGGCGTTGTCGGGAAGCTGCACATCGACGTGCAGAAAAACCAACACATCACCCTGTGCCTGTTGCGCACCGCAATTGATCTGTGCGCTAATACTAGATTCTTGGTTTGGAGACCAATCAACAAGCGGCAGTGCCAAGCGTCGGATCACATCGCGCGTGCCATCAGTGCTCCCTCCATCCACAACAATCACCTCGTAGTCACCCTGCTGCAGCAACAAACGATTCAACGCGGTGCTTGTAATTGCCACCTCATTAAGGACGGGGATAATAATGCTGATCATGAGATGGGCTGCAACTGTGCATCAGCTTTGATACTAGCGCAAGTTATTACAAAAGTGTTTCCACAAGGACGATAAAGCATGGTCTAAGAACCTCAATTATCCCGCTTCTTTTGCCAAAGCCATACGGCGCTGGGTGTGGCACATAATTTTTCGCATCCACGGAGTAACACGGAGATACACGGATAACGGATACAGCAGGCTGTGATTCCCTAATGTTATGATTGGCCTCACTGAATCGCAATGAACAACGTCGACCAAGAGCAACTTCAAACCACTGGCCTGGATGTGTTGATTCGGCAGGCTACGCAGTATTTGAACACCCCCGATCCTGATAATGGCTCACCACATCCGACTTGGATGGCCATTTACGAAATGCGGCGGCGCGGCACACGCACGGTTTTTGATGCAATGACGCAATTGTGCCGTAGTGGTGACCCGCGTTCGCGACAGGTGGGGGCGCTGGTGCTGGGTCAATTGGGTATCTCGGCCAGTCAGACGGCGCCGCCTTTTTGGCAGGAGCAGGTGCTCGAGCTGATGACTTTGCTAAACCGCGAGACCATCGGCCAAAACGACCCCGAAGTGTTAAGAGATGCCTGCGTTTCGTTGGGCCATTTGAACGATGTGCGGGCAGTGCCTCCGATTCTCAAACTTAAGCGCCACCGTGATGCGCGGGTACGCTATGGCGTGGCGTTTGGTTTGACCGGGCACGATGACCCGCGCGCTGTCGAAGGGTTGATCGAACTGGCAGGTGATTTCGATGACCGCGTCCGTGAGTGGGCTACTTTCGGCTTGGCGCGGGTGATTCACACCAACACACCCGAATTGCGCACCGCGCTATTTGCCAACCTCAAAGACGCATCCGAACAAATTCGGTCTGAGGCGATCTTTGGCCTGGCCCAACGCCGGGATGGGCGAGTGTTGCCGCCCCTGACTGCGGCATTGGAAAGTAGCAGCCCACATGAGCTAGCGTTGCAAGCTGCAGCAATTTTGGGCGATCATACCTTGTGTGAGCTAATGCTACGCGCCGCCCAAAATGCCGATAACTGGACGTCACCCCAACAGGAAGCCTTGGTCGAGGCGTTGCGGGCGTGTCAGTGTTGAGTTACGAGTGGTCAGCGGTCAGCAATCAGCTTTGAGTGCTTGGCGGCGCGCAATACTTCATTCGTCATTCGTCATTCGTCATTCGTCATTCGTCATTCGTCATTCGTCATTCTCAATCCTCAATCCTCAATCCTCAATCCTTAGATGCTTCACGCCTTCCACACTTGCCACAATCAAATCGCGGGTCAGGCCGATGAATAGGCCGTGCTCCACGATGCCGGCGCGTTCACTCAGTTGAGCCGCAAGTTTGGTAGGATCGGCGATGGGACCAAAACGGGTATCTAGAATAAGGTTGCCTTGATCGGTTAGGTAGTCTGCGTCATCGCGTTGGCGCACGCTGACTGCGCCGCCGAGTGATTCCAGAAAGCGCCGCTGCGATGGCCAGCCAAATGGCAACACTTCAATTGGCACAGCCCAAACAGTGCCTAGCAGCTTGGACAACTTATTTTCATCGACGACGATGACTTCGCGCTGGGTCGCCTGCGCTACGATCTTCTCGCGTAGCAATGCCCCGCCGCCGCCTTTGATCAGGTTGAATTGTGGATCAACTTCGTCAGCGCCGTCGATGGTGAGGTCGATAACGGGGTGAGTATCGAGCGTGGTGAGCGGGATGCCCAGTACTTGGGCGATGCGCTCCACATTCTTTGAGCAGGGAATGCCGAGGATGTTTTGCAGCGTGCCGTTCTGTAGTTCTTGCGCAATTTTGCGAATGGCCCAGATGGCGGTGCTGCCTTCCCCCAACCCCACAATCATGCCCGATTGGATAAAGTTCACCGCAAATTCGCCCGCTTGTTTTTTGAGTTCCTCACTTGCCATAGGGAGATTCTAGGCGAAGTGCAAGGGGCGAAGTGTGAGAGATAGGATAGCCTCGCCAATTTTTGTCGCCCCTCATCCCTCGCTCTACACTCCCGCCCGATTGCGTCGC
Source organism: Chloroflexota bacterium (assembly GCA_031392845.1). Lineage (GTDB taxonomy): Bacteria > Chloroflexota > Anaerolineae > J036 > Brachytrichaceae > JANMVQ01. The sequence goes on along the minus strand of JANMVQ010000407.1, from coordinate 12,924 downwards.
AAAATTTCGCCTACCGCTTGTATCGTCTTGGGAGTGTAGCCGGGGATGGGTGAGATGCGCTCATGCAACGTGTCGATCAGCCATTCTTTTTGTGGGAAGAAGGCATCCTCGATCTCGGTCGGTGGGGTGATCCAATTGCGTGCACCGACGACGGCAATCGGTCCATCCAGATCATCGAAACACAATTGGGTGAGGTTGGATGCCAGCGTGTGGGCGAACGAGCCGCGCTCGCAGGCGTCCGAGGCGATGATGGCTTTGCCAGTCTTGCGCACGGATTGCATCAGCGGTTCGTAATTCAGTGGATTTAGGAAGCGTATGTCGATCACCTCTGCCGAAACGCCCAGTGCCTGCAAGGTATCGGCAGCCTCGAGCGCGGTATAGAGCGTTGGGCCGATAGTCAGCAATGTGATATCAGTGCCGATGCGCCGGACGGCAGGTTCGCCTTCAGGCACTACGTAATCATCGATTGGGACACCACCAGTCACCAGTTTTTCGGGTTCAGGATACAGCCGCTGGCTCTCGAAGAACACAATCGGATCGCTGCTGCGTAAGGCCTGCGCCAACATGCCTTTGGCGTCGTACGGGGTGGCTGGATAATAGACTTTTAGGCCCGGGATATGCGCCACAATCGATGACCAATCCTGTGAGTGCTGCGCGCCGTATTTTGACCCAACCGAGACGCGCAAGACCAGCGGCATTCGCAACGCCCCGCCGCTCATGGCCTGCCACTTGGACATTTGGTTAAAAATCTCATCGCCGGCGCAACCCATGAAGTCGGCATACATCAGCTCGACCACGGCCCGCCCGCCGCACAGCGCATAGCCTACGCCGGTACCGACAATCGCCGCCTCGCTGATAGGCGAGTTGAACAGGCGGTGATAGGGCAATGCCTCGGTCAAACCACGATACACGCCAAACGCGCCGCCCCAGTCGCGGTTCTCTTCGCCATATGCCACCATGCTGGGATCGGCATAGAATGCTTCGAACATCGCCTCGGTCAACGCCTCGGCATAAGTCAGCGTCTTGAGTTTTGGATGAGGCTTGCCGCTATCATCGAAGGCAAATCGATGTTTCTCGTGCAGTTGCTTCAGTCTCGTTTCGTTTTTGGGCAGCAGGACAGTGGGCAGTGGGCTGAAGGCAGAAAGCTGCGGGCTGTGGGCTAACGGCTCTCTGCCCACTGCTTTCTGCTCTCTGCTCTCTCCCCTCTGCCCACGGTTACTGAACATGAGCACGCCAATCTCATCCTCTCGAACATTAACGCGCGGGGAGATGTCCATCGACACGGCGGCTTGCACACTGCGCAGGATATAGCGCCGACATTGGGTGGCGATCTCGTCGAGTGCGCTTTCGTTGGCGATTTTATTCGTCAGCAGATAGCTGCGGTAGTTAGCCAGGCCATCGTGCTGTTGCCAGAGTTGGGTCTCGCGACTGTCGCGGTAGCTTGAGGCATCCGAAGGGGAATGCCCGCTGAAGCGATAGGTGATGGTGTCCAGCAGGACCGGGCCAGAGCCACTTTCCAGCAGCGGGCGCTTACGCGCGATGGCATCGGCTACGGCCAATGGATTTAACCCATCGACGCGCTCGGCGTGCATCGCTTGTGGGTTCACGCCTAGACCAATCCGAGCGAGCACGTCGAAACCCATCGTCTCGCCTTTGGGTTGGCCGCCCATGCCGTAGAAATTGTTCATGACGTTAAACAAGATGGGCGGATGGCCGCCGATTTCTTTGGCCCACAACGTGTGAAACTGATCCATTGCGGCGAAGTTCAGCGCCTCCCAAACCGGGCCGCGGCCCATACTGGCATCGCCGATATTGGCGATGACAATGCCGGGTTGGCGATTGACGCGTTTGAACAATGCTGCGCCGGTAGCGATGTCGGCGCTGCCGCCCACAATAGCGTTGTTGGGCATGACGCCGAATGGTGGGAAGAAAGCATGCATGCTGCCGCCCATGCCTTTGTTAAACCCGTTGGCGCGGGCAAAGATTTCGGCCAAGGTGCCATACAGCACGTAGCCGATGGCCAAAGATTCAAAGTCGCTGTCGGCAAACTCTTCGACTACTTGAAGCGCATTGCCGCCCATGTAAGTCTGCATAACATGTAGCACATCTTGCTCAGGCATTTTGGCGATGGCCGAAAGCGATTTGGCGATGATCTCGCCGTGACTGCGATGTGAGCCAAATATAAAGTCATCCGATGTGAGGTGCAGCGCTTGCCCTACCGTAGCCGACTCTTGCCCAATCGACAGGTGGGCCGGGCCTTTGTGGTTATAAGTAATGCCTTCGTAGCTGCCCTCTTTCTTGAACTTGTCGAGCATGCTCTCGAACTCTCTAATAAGCTGCATGTCGCGATAGATGCGAATAAGGGTTGGCGCACCATGGATACGCAGCTCAGTAGCAAGATCGGGCTGATACGCGTTTAGCGGAAGCTCGGGTGCGATCAATGTGCCAGGCTGGCGGGCTTCGGCTGGGTCAATGAGGAGAGACTTGGGCATGAGATTTTAGAAAAGGATGAGCGATAAAGGTTGGTTTGAGTTGTGACTCATCCAGCCAGCAACAGTTCAAACTGCGCCATGTTCTTGGCCAGGGCTTGCAGAAATTTAGCCGCAGGCGCGCCATCGACCACTTGATGATCTATGGTGAGCGAGAGACTGAGATGGGGGATGTGCTCAATTTCACCATCGTCAGTGGCGACGGCTTTGAGGTTGATATTGCCTACACCTAGGATGGCGACTTGGGGGGTATTCAGGATGGGCGTGAAGCTCTCAATGCCAAACTGTCCGAGGTTGCTGATCGTAAAACTGCCCCCGCGCATTTGATCTGGAGTGAGTTTGCCCTCGCGAGCCAGCGCAGCCAGTTGGCGTGCTGATTGGGCCAGTGCCCGCAGCGGCAGCAAGTTAGCAGCGGGGATAACCGGCACCAGCAAGCCGCGCGGTGTATCCACCGCGAAACCCAGTTGCACATCGGTGTGTTGGCTCAGTGTGCCATCCGCAAAGGTGGCGTCGAGATCGGGGAATTGCGGCAGCGTGCGTGCCACAGCAAACAAGATCAGATCGTTGATTGTCACATCGCTTAACCCAAGTGCAGTGTCACTGGCCTTCAGGCGTTTGCGGTAGCTTTGCAGTGCGCGTGCATCGGCTGAAGCGTTTAAAGTGAGTTGAGCTGTATTTTGTAACGAGGCGCGCATGCGTTCGGCAATGACCCGGCGGATGGAGGTGAGGGGGATCGGGCTGGTGTGGGGATCGGGTGTAGAAGGTTCTGAAAGTTTTGAAGGTATGAAAAGTGTCGGAGGTGTCAAGAGTGTCGATTGTGTCGAGGGTGTTTTTGGGACACGTTGGAGGTCTTCACGGGTGATTTGACCACGAGGGCCACTGCCGCTGATTGTGGCTGGATCGATGTTGAGTTCTTGCGCCATACGTTGGGCGAGAGGGGTGATGCGTGGGGGAATGCTTTGAGTGATGGGTTTGGCTGTAGCGGCTACTTGTATATCGCGCTCGATAATGCGACCGCTGGGACCGCTGCCTTGCAATGAGGTGGTGTCAATGCTCATCTCATGGGCCAACTTGCGCGCGCGCGGGGAGACCGGAGTTTGAGTAGTAATTGAGAGTTGAGAATTGGGAATTGAGAAAGATTTGTGCGACTCAAGAGTTTCTGCTTTCCACTCTCCACTTTCGACTTCTGTTTCCACCTCCGCAATTGCCGTCATGACCGGCACATCGTCGCCGACATTAACCAAGTGTTTGAGCAGCTTGCCGGACGCCGTACTAACCACTTCCATGGTGGTTTTGTCGGTTTCAACTGTGCACAGCGCTTCGCCTTCGGTCACGGGCTCGCCTACTTGTTTGAGCCAGCTCACGATAATGCAGCTTTCGACGCTGTTACCCAGTTTGGGAAGAAGAATCATGTTGGACATAGTGAATTTATGGACAAATTTGGGGACCCGTGGCTTGTGATTGGTGACTCATGAATCACAAGTCATCAAATTGTCGCCGTACGCCCTACGCTCCTTGTCCGATCTGCTCGCCCACCCGCAGCGCCTGCGCCGCAATCGTCAGGGCCGGATTCATGGCCGTGCTGGAGGGAAAGAACGAAGCGTCGACGACGTACAGATTATCGATGTCCCAAGTTTTGCAGTATGGGTTGAGCATCGAGGTGGCCGGATCGTTACCAAAGCGCATAGTGCCGCATTGGTGTGAGTTGGTCTCAAGTGGCATAAGGGTGTGTAGAATTTCGTGATAGCCGACCGAGCGCAACATGGTTTCGGCTTCGCGTACCAACTGCGTATGAGTGCGCATATTCTTGAATCGGCGTCGAACCTGCAGACTGCCATCGCTGCCTAGGTAGACGCGATTCTCTGGATCTGGCAAATCTTCGCTCATTACCCACCAATCGGTGCTATGCATGCCCATTTCAGTTTGCTGGGCTGGGGTGAGATTGGGTTTGGCCCGCGCAATATAGCCTCCAGCTTGGATCTTGCCCAATATTTGTAGGTTGCCCATTGGGAACTCATAAGCGGGCGAACCAAAATAAAAGTCGTTGACCGCGATTGTCTTTTGAAAGACATCGGTGTTACGACGTTGTGGATCGATCCCGATCAGCGTCGAGTTAATATGCGCCATATAGTGACGCCCGAGCAAACCGGATGAATTGGCCAAACCCTGTGGATGCTGGTCATTGCTGGAACGCAGCAACAATGCTGTCGAGTTGGTCGCACCGCACGACACAACATAGGTCTTGGCACGCAACTCACTTACTTCGCCATTGTGCTCCACCTCAACGCCAGTAATGCGTTTGCCAGAAGCGTCTGTGAGCAACCGACGTGCTAGCGTATGCGTTTGCAGGTGAATATTTTGCGATTGCAGCGCTGGCCGTACGCAGCACACATCGGCATCACCCTTGGCGTGTAATTTACAGGGAAAGCCATCACAGGTTTCGCAGCGGATACACTTGCCGCCATCTCGCAGGTCCAGGCCCATCGGCAGTGAGAACGGGTGATAGCCCTGCGCACGCAAACGTTCGATCAAGTTTTGGGTGTACGGCTCATGCGGAATGTGAGTGTGAGGGTAGGGTGTGCGCCGCGGTGGTTCAGACAGGTCATCGCCGCTTTTGCCATGCACCCAATAGATCTGTTCGGCGCGCTCGTAATACGGCTCCATCTCAGTGTAGCTGACCGGCCAGGCAGGTGATGTGCCTTCTTCAAATTCGATGGCCTCGAAATCTCGCTCGCGAAAGCGCGGGAAGGCCGCCCCATACATTTTGGTGTTGCCGCCCACAAAGTAATACGTGCCGGGGCGAAAAGCTTGGCCAGAATCTGCGTCGTACCAAGTGTCCGGTGCTTGATAGCGCTTCTCGTTGATGACCGCGTGAGCCTGCCAGTTCTCCGGCTCCTGGGGCAAAAAACCACCGCGTTCGAGCAACAGCACATTCATACCACTATCTTTGAGCGCATAAGCCAGCGTGCCGCCACCCGCGCCGCTGCCGATGATGATTAAGTCGTATGTCATTGTGTTTCGATCAGCACCTTCATCCCTTGGCCGCCTCGCATAATGTCAACGCCTTGTTGTAGCTTTGTCAGCGGCAGACGATGGGTAATCAGTTTGCCGGGATGGATGATGCCGCTTTCTAATAGATTGATGGTCTGCACAAATGGATTCAACCCCACAAAGGCTCCAATGACGTTGATATCGTAACGCGTCAGGTGATACTGGCTAACCTGCTGGGTATCGTTGGGCCGCAACCCGAACAATAGTACTGTGCCCGCTCGTCGCACTAGTTTGATCGCGCTGGCGAACTGGTTGCCCACTGCGTCGATCACGATGTCGCAGCCGATGCCAGTGCTGTCCAGCACCGCCTGGTACAAGTCCGTTTCCTTGCTGTTGATGGGTGTTACGCCGAGCATTTCTTGCGCATAGTCAAGGCGATACGGCACTATGTCCACCATAAACACCCGGCCTGCGCCGTTGGCTCGCGCCACCATGGCAAACAGCGCGCCCATCGGCCCTGCTCCGATGACACAGACATTGTCACCTGGGCGCACGGGCGCTTTGGCAAACGCACCCACCACGCACGATAGCGGCTCAAACAGTGCGGCGTCGTCCAGCGAGACCTTGTCACTTACCTTATACAGGGCGTGCGCAGGTGCGACCGCATAGGGTGCAAATGTGCCATCCAGCGTTGTGCCGATGGTTTGATAGTTGTTGCACTGATTGTCGAGGCCGCGCCGGCAATACGCGCATTCGCTGCAGGTCAGCCGTGGTGCAATCACCACGCGATCTCCGACTTTGAAATCGCGGACTTGCACCCCGACCTCGGCCACTTTAGCCACGCCCTCATGGCCAATCACGATGCCCAGCTTGGCTTTGTGTGCGGCTGGCACTGCCAAAATATTCAAATCGGTCCCGCAGATGCCGCTCGCTTCAATCGATAGCAGCACATCCGATGGATTTGTAATTTGTGGAACGGGACGATTCTCGTAACTGAGTTTGCCGTCACCGATGAAGATAGGAACATTCATTGTGTCAACATATTTTGATCGGATTATCGCTTTTGATTTGGATAAACCTTTGCAATCTTTTCTTTGGTTATCAACTTTCTATAAACAGAGAATTCAGGAATTTTGCTGGGTGGAAAGACGCGTCGGGTTTATAAACTATTCACCAACACCCGACAACTGCTCCCAACCTCCTGACACCGCCGACCGATAGGCCGCGTCTACCAGTGCTTGAACACGCAACCCATCGTCCAAACTGGGTGAAGGTTCATGCCCATCCCACAGTGCACGCAAGAACCGATACTGGCATTCGGCGTGGGTGCGGCTGATGCCGACCGGTTGTGTCCAATCTGGCGCCAGTGCCCCTTCGTAGCGGGCGACGGTTTCCACCCGGGTGAATCCGCGCGTCTTGTCTGGGTGGCGTAGGTCATAGACATATAACCAGTTGGGCTCTTCCAAGGTAAAGCGCAGCGCACCGTGCTCGCCGCGCACTTCAAACCAAACATCATTGGTCGCACCGGTCGCCATACGTGAGGCTTCCAGTGTGCCAAGGGTGCCGTTGCTCAAGCGCGCTTGCAGGAAGGCCAAGTCTTCCACATCCACCTCCTCGCGCTCGCGCGCTCCTTTGGTGATTGGGCGCGTGGGGTGGGGCGTACTCAGCGTGGCGCGAACTTCGATGATAGGTGAATCCCGCAACAGCCATTGGGCGAAGTCCAGCATGTGCGCGCCACTGTCGATCAGCACGCCTCCGCCGGCCTGAGCCTTGCGCAAGCGCCACGACATCGGGCGATCCGGGTCAATATAGCTCGCGCGGAAGTAGCGCCCATGAAAGTGAAACACCCGCCCGATAAAGCCCTCTTGTATAAGCTGCTTGGCCCGCATTACACATGGGAAGTAGCGAAAGTTAAAGGTCAGCCCCAACTTCACCCCACTGGCGCGCACCACGGCCGCAATACGCTTGGCTTCGGCCATGCTGCGGGCCAAGGGCTTCTCGCAGTAGATATGCTTGCCTGCCTGTGCTGCGGCGATCACCTGCTCTTCATGGGCATCATGCGGTGTGCAAATGTCGATTATCTGTACATCGTCGCGTGCCAGCAATGCACGCCAATCGGTTGTGGCGACCTCACAACCCAGCTCGCCTGCGGCATTGTCTGCCGAAGCTTGCCGTGTCGTGGCCACCCCCACAATCTTGACTGCATCAGCACGCAAGCCGTAGTGAAACGCAATGTCGCGGTAGCCCATGCCATGCGCGCGACCCATCGCGCCGTAACCGATAAGGGCAACACCCAGTCTTTCCATCTTTAATGAAATTGAGAATTACGAATGCAGAATTGAGAAATCGTAGATTAGCGGTTCTGCATTCGTAATTCTCAATTCTTTAGCGCGTCCGCTGTATCCATCGCTGCGCGTAACTTGGCCACGGCTTTGGCGATATCGCCGCTGCCGGGTTTGAGTTTGCCATTGGGGCCTTTCAGCAGCGGTGACGAGAACTCGCCCACAGTCATGCCGGCCTTAATGAACTCGCCGACGTTTCCGGCGTTCAGCCCACCGTCCTCCATGATGTCGACGTTATCACTGCGGCCAGCAAGGTTAACCATGTCATGCATGCGAGCGATGTTGGTCACCATGATCGGGTCCATCACATGTGGGCTTTGTGCACCTTTTAGTGGCTTCCAAAAAGGAGCGCGGCACTCATATTCGATGATGTCCACCCAATCGATGTACTGTTCAAACGCCGAGATAGGCGTGCCTTGCCAGGCCCACACCCCAATCTTCAGACCAAGATCGCTGATGTAAGTCAGGTGCTGGGCAGTCATTTCGCCGGTGGTCTCCAGTGGCAACGTAATAAGATTGACACCCAGATCGGCCAATTGTTTATACAGGTCCATTGTCGGGCGCCACATCTGCAACTGTACTTCGATTTCTAATTTCGTGTGGCTGCGCGTGCCTTCGACTATATCGATCCCACCACGCGGTGCAGCAAAGTCCATGTATTTGCCGTCACGCATTTCGATATGGATCCAATCCACTCCGCCTGCTTCCAGCTCTTCTACTTGTGCGCCTAGCACGCCATAGTCTGCCCAGAATAAGCCCGCCGCGATTTTGCTGCGTTTGCTCGGTTTACCAATTAAATCTGTCATTTCTTTTTCCTCTTGTGTAAATCTTATAAGTGGGAAGTGCAAAGTTAAAAGTAACACATCCCACTTTTAACTTTGCAGTTTCTACTTTCAGCTGACGAGTTGTCTTGCTTGCCAGCCGCAGCCCAATATGGCGCCACTGTCATGTAGTTGGGTCACTTCGATGCGAATGCGCTCGGTAACCGACTTAAACCCATACTTGTGCACGGCGGCTCTAGCGGGCTCTAGCAACAGATCGCCTGCCTTCGACACGCTAGCGCCGATGACAAATAGATCAATGTCCATCATCATCGCAACAGTGGCGATACAGGCGGCCAACGCGTCGCCAGCATCGGCATACACGGCCAGCGCATTTTGATCGCCCTGCTGTGCCAGCTGAGTGATGACTTCGCCGTTGCTGGGCAGCTCGTGCTTGGCGCGCTTGGCCCCTTCCCGGTTAAGGAAGCTGGCGACCAAGGCCGGCCCCGAGATATACGACTCAACATTCCCGGGTACGCCCGACGTGCCCGGCCGGTCAAAGCGGTTAATCGTAATATGACCCACTTCGCCCGCGCTGTTATGCCGCCCGCGATACAGTTGCCCATCCAAAATAATCGCTGCGCCCACGCCAGTGCCGACGATGACAAAGACCATATCACGCGCACCACGACCTGCCCCAAAATGGAACTCACCCAATCCGGCGGCTTTCGCATCATGCTCAAGCACAACCGGAATTTGCAACGCATCGGCCAACATCTGGCGAAACGGCTGATGGTGCCAACTGGCATGCAAGTTAGGCGGATCAATGATCAAGCCGTCGATATGATCGACCGGCCCAGGGCTACACACGCCCAATGCGGCGGCGCGTACACCGATTTCGGTTTCCATCGCATGCACTGCCGCTGTCATGCGTACCACCGCATCTTGCGGCCCGTGCTGCGAGTCGGTTGGGATGCGCTGCGAGGCAACAATCTTGTTTTCGGGGCTAATAAGCCCCAGTGCAATTTTGGTTGCACCCAAGTCTGCCCCGACTACCCATTGGTTCTGGTTCACAGTCATAGTGATTTGTGACATGACTGTACAGGTGTAAATCAAGGTCTTTGAAAATATTCACAAACGTGCCTAAATACTTTGCCCTTTGAACTGACTCACATACAAATGGTGATAGAACCCGCGCTGATCCAGCAGCGATTGATGAGTCCCTTGTTCAATAATTTGGCCGTGATCTATGACCAACACCTGATCGGCGTCTCGAATTGTGCTCAGTCGATGCGCAATCACAAAACTGGTGCGACCCTGCATCAATCGCAACAACGCTTTTTGGATATGCGCCTCGGTGCGGGTATCCACGCTGCTGGTGGCTTCGTCCAGAATTAAGATGCGCGGGTCGGCCAGAATCGCACGTGAGATCGAGAGCAATTGGCGCTGGCCCTGGCTGAGATTGCCCGCCCGCTCCGACAAACGGGTGCTGTAGCCTTGCGGCAATTGGCGGATGAAGTGATCGGCATCGGCCATACTCGCCGCTTGTATACATTCTTCGTCCGTCGCATCCAGGCGACCGAACCGAATGTTGTCCAGTACGCTGCCCTCGAATAGAAATGTGTCTTGCAGCACCAATCCGAGCTGGCGACGCAGATCAGCCTTATTCATGTCACGGATGTCCGTATCGTCGATGGTGATACTGCCACTCTTGATTTCATAAAATCGCGTGAGCAAGTTAATGATGGTGGTTTTGCCTGCCCCAGTCGGGCCGACTAACGCAATCGTCTCACCCGCTTTGGCCTCCAACGACATGTCTTTGATGATGGGGGTGCCAGCTTCGTATTCAAAGTCGACCCGATCAAAGCGCACACGTCCTTCAATTGTCTTGTGTGTCTTGGATTGGCCAGCGCCGGTGCTGACAATATCAACTTCGGAGGGCGTATCCATGATTTCGAAAACCCGTTCGGCTCCGGCTAATGCGGCCTGAATAGCGTTGTACATGTTGGCGAGTTGGCGCAGCGGGCTGATAAAGTTCTGCCCATAGCTGATAAATGTGGCGATGATACCGACACTCACCAGACCTTGTAATGCTAGCCAACCGCCCAGACCCGCCAGAACGATGACAAAGAAATTGCCTAACACCGCGGTCAGAGGCATCAAAAGCAGCGCATAGCTGTTGGCGTAGACACCCGCTGCAAATACCACGTTGTTGCGCTCGCGAAAGGCGTCGATCACCGAACCGTTGCGGCGGAATGCCTTAATCACCCGCTGCCCGCTGATCGCCTCTTCCATGATGCCGGTCAACCCACCTAATTGTTTTTGTAGATCACGAAAACCCTTGCGCGTATAGCGTGCCACAAAGTTGGTGAACCAGAGCATGATCGGGACAACCAATAATGACGCCAGCGCCAGCCATACGTCTAAGGCAAACATGGTGATGAGAATACCGACCATTGACAGGACACTGGCCAACAGGGTGGTCACGTTTTGCGAGACTGCCTGGTTGATCGCGTCGATGTCATTGGTTAGCCGGCTCATCAATTCGCCGGCGGGATGACGGTCAAAGAATTGGATGGGCATCGACTGCAGATGCGCGAACAGATCGGTGCGCAGCGCCTTGAGCGCCCGTTGTGATACTGCCGCCATAACCCACCCAGAAATCGCCTGGATCAGGTTGCCCAACACATAGACTGTCATCATAAGTAATACGATCTGTAGTAGGCCGTCCACACGTTTTGGCACGATATGCTGATCAATGACCCGGCCCATTAAATAGGGGCCAGCCAGACCCAGCAGGCTATAAATGACCACGCATACGATTACACCGATCAGTGATAGTCGGAATCGACCCAGATAGGGCAACAGTCGGGCCAAAGCACCATTTGGATTTTTGGCTTTCTCAATTTTGCCGATGTCGGCCGGGCGGCGCGGCTGCATGCTGGTGCGGGCATCACTCACTGCGGATGGATTGCTGCTCATGCCTGCACCCCTTGCGCTTGCAGGTCGGCTGTCAGAGCCGGATTGCTGCCTTCCTGCGCTTGGCCACCACCTAACTGTGAATCGTAAATCTCTTGGTAGATCGGACTGCTACGCAATAGTGCTTCATGCGTGCCTTCGGCAGCAATCCGGCCCTTGTCAATAACGATAATTTTGTCGGCATTCAGGACTGTGCTAATGCGCTGGGCCACCATCACGATGCTGTGGGTGTGTGTGCGTTGAGTCTGTTGCAGCGCCTCCTGTATTTTGGTTTCGGTCTCCACATCCACTGCACTGGTGCTGTCATCCAAAATCAAGATCGTGGGGTCGGACAGTAGAGTCCGCGCAATGGCGATACGCTGTTTCTGTCCGCCCGACAGATTCACCCCGCGCTCTTCCACATGCGTGTCGTAGCCTTTGGGCAAGCGAGTGATGAAGTCATGCGCCTGCGCCGCGTGCGCCGCGGCCAGCACTTGCGCCTCGTTGGCGGTGGGGATGCCATACCGTATGTTGTCGCGCACACTTCCAGAAAACAGCACCGTTTCTTGCGGGACGATGGCAATGTGTTTGAGCAATGAATCCTGTTGAATCGTGCGCACGTCGTGTCCGCCGATCAACACGCGTCCGTGGGTCACATCATAGAAACGCGGGATCAAGTTGATGAGGGTGGTTTTGCCCGCGCCCGTCGCGCCCAGAATGGCCACAGTCTGGCCAGGCTCGATGGCAAAATTAATAACAAAACAGGCTCGTGGCTGTGGCCATTGTAATGAAAGGACACATTCTCAAACAGGATTCGCCCACTTGCTCGGTCGGGTAGAGCGATGGCGTTGGGCGGATCCACCACTTCAGGTGCCACATCCAGCACCTCGCAAATGCGCCCGGCCGAAGCAATGCCGTTAGCCCAAGTTTGCGCCAGCAACGTCATCATAATCAGTGGGGTCATTGTGCTGAGTAGGTAGTTGGTAAACGCTACCACTTGCCCGACCGACATCCCGCCCTGGATTGCGTTCAAGCCACCAAACCAAGCGACGACGACCATGCCGATATTTACACATAGCGTCAGCACCGGGGTCATGCTGGAATTGAACTGCATCACCCGTGCCGATTGACTAGTGAAGGATTCATTGGCGGTCTCGAAGCGCGCATCCTCATAATCAGCGCGCACAAATGCCTTGATCAGACGCGCCCCGGCCACATTCTCTTGCAGCACAGTGTTTAATTTGTCTAAGCGCTGTTGGACCACCCGAAAAAGTGGCTCGGTGCGCAGAATAAACACCCCAATAAAAACCGATGTCACTATCAGCAACGGGAGCAGCGTCAGCGCCAGACTGAAGTTGGTGTTGATCATCAGGATCAGGCTGC
>JANMVQ010000405.1:0-5980 GCA_031392845.1 Chloroflexota bacterium | reverse complement strand
CGCCAAGTGGGCAAAACCACGCTTGTCCGTCAGGTGCTTTCTGATCTGAACTACAACACGCTGAGCATCAATGCTGATGAAGGGCGCTTTATCGACATTTTGTCCAGCCGCGATTTGCGACAGTTGCGCGGGTTGGTAGCGGGCTATGAGGCGGTGTTTATTGATGAGGCTCAGCGCATTCCCGAAATCGGTATTAACTTGAAACTATTGGTCGATCATTTTCCGCAGTTGCGGCTGGTGGTCACAGGATCGTCTTCTTTGGATTTAGCGAGTAAGGTGCAGGAGCCATTAACGGGTCGGACTTGGACCCACACACTTTATCCAATTGCAACTTCGGAACTTGGTGCTACCTTGACGCCGTTTAATCTGCGTGAAGGGTTGACTGAGCGGCTGATTTATGGCAGTTATCCGGAGGTCTTCGCTATCCAAAATCACGCTGATAAACGCGATTATCTGCTCGGCCTGACCGCGAGCTATTTGTACAAAGACATTTTGGAAATGGGTGGAATCCGTAACCCAACGGGGTTGCGCAGTTTGGTGCGGTTGTTGGCCCACCAGATCGGGCAACAAATTTCGCTGACTGAACTTGGCACGCAGTTGCAAATAAGCAAAGACACCGTCGCGTCTTATATCGATCTGTTGGAGAAGTCTTTCGTTGTCTTTCGGCTATCCGGCTTTAGTCGAAATTTGCGCAAAGAGATCAGCAAGCAAAGCAAAATTTATTTCTGGGATGTGGGTGTGCGCAATGCCGTGTTGGATGATCATAAACGCATTGAGGAGCGACCCGACAGAGGCCAACTCTGGGAAAACCTTGTTATTGCAGAGCGGTTGAAGTACGTCGCATATGCCCGACTGCCGATACATCTGTATTTTTGGCGCACCTACGATGCGGTCGAGATTGATATTGTGGAAGAGCAGGAAGGTGCACTGCGGGCAGTGGAATGCAAATGGGGCAATGCAAAATCGCGCTTGCCCGCCAGCTTCCAGCAGGCCTATCCCGGTGTGCCTTTTGAGACGATTCGCCCCGACAACTTTCTCGCCTACTTAACAGGTAGCGCCAATACGTAACTTTTCCCTATCACCCCTTCATCCTATACTTCCCCTATGCCCTACACTCCCATCGTAGCCACGCTCGGCTACATGCTCGACCGTAAGAATCAGCGCGTGCTGATGATTCATCGCAATATTCGCATCGGCGATCACCATCTTGGCAAATACAACGGCCTGGGTGGCAAGCTTGAGCCGCGCGAAGATATTGTCAGTGGTATGAAGCGTGAGATTTGCGAAGAGGCGGGTGTAGAGGTGACGTCGCTCACACTACGCGGTAGTGTCAATTGGCCGGGCTTTGGCAAACACGGCGAGGATTGGCTCGGCTTTATTTTTATTGTTGATGGCTGGCTCGGCGAGCCATTGACCGAGAACAACGAAGGCACCCTGCATTGGATCGACCTTGCCCGCATTTTGCAGGCATGTGCCCCCGACGGCGTAGAGACGCGAAATTTCGTGTCTCTACAACCGTTACCGATGTGGCCGGGTGACGTGCATTTCTTGCCGCTGGTGTTTGGTACTGACTCGCGCCAATTTCACGGCGTGATGCCCTACGAAAACGGCGTGCCGGTCAGCTGGCACTACGAATGGAGCTAATTTTTTGGAGCTTTGTGAGTTTGACAGTTTGGGGGATTGCGAATTCTTTGTGCTTGCGCTTTACTCAAGCCCATGAAGAAAGCCTCACGTGTTCACATCTCTTTGCTCCTTGTGGGCCTAGCGATTGTTGGCGTTGCCGCCATCGCCTTCCGCCCACAACTCTCGACGGCGGCCAGTGGGCCAAACGTCAAACGCAGCGACATCAAGTTGCGCAAAGTGGCCGAAGTGGGTGGCGGTTTCGTGCGGATGGACTACGACAAGGCCCGTGGTCAGTTGTTGTACCTCAACGCCAAGGGCGATATTTATAAGGCGGATCCAGCTACCGGCAAGACCGGTTTGCTATACGAGGGCGCTACCGCAACTGGCGATCGCGACTGTGTGGTGACTGGCATGGCGATCGGCCCAGATGGCTCGATCTATCTCACCTGCAACCTGAAGACGGACGCCAAAAATGTTGGCAGCATTCGCCGAGGTGCACTTGAGGGTGGCAAATGGGTGTGGAGCACTATTGCTCGCACGGAACCTTATCCAATTGGCAAGACTCAGTTCGATCATGACTTCAATGGCTTGGTCGTCTCGCCAGATGGCAAATTTCTGCTGGTGAACAGCGGCTCGCGCACCGATCATGGCGAAGTTGAGGACGCGGGTGGGGCCAACAAAGGTCTTCGCGAAGTGCCGTTGACGTCATCGATCTTTCGCATTTCTATTTCATTTAATAGCAAAGACAAAGAAATCATCGTGTTGCCGAATGACTTGGACAAACTGCAAGCCAAACGATTGCTGTATACGCGCGGCACCCGCAATTGCTACGATCTGGCTTTTGCCGCCAACGGCGATTTGTTTTGCGGCGACAACTCGCCCGATGGCGATTATCCGGATGAAATCAATTGGCTGCGCCCAGGCCGTCACTACGGCTTCCCGTGGCGGCTGGGCAATGAGGACAACCCGACCCGCACCTCAAGTTATGATCCGGCCAGAGATAAGCATTTGCAAAACGGGTTCTTTGCCGTCGAAAACAAGCTGTATAAAGCGGACACATCGTTCCCTTCGGTGCCAGAGGGTGTCAAGTTCACCGATCCGATTTTGAATTACGGCCCGGACGCAGACAATTATCGTAAAGCCGATGGCAGCGAAGGCAATGCCAGCAAAGAGGGCAAGCCCTTGGCCGGTATCACCCCGCATCGCTCGCCGCTTGGCCTGAGCTTTGACACCGCCAATGCGTTGAGTGGCGATTACAAAGGTGCATTGTTTGTGGCCAGTTGGGGGGCTGCCGGTGGCACGCTCAGCGATAAAGGTAGCGACTTGACCTTGGTGAAATTGACAAAACAGCGCGACAACTACGCCGCTACGATGACCCAAATCATCGCAGATTTGAATCAACCCATCGACACCGTTCTGGTCGGCAAGAAGCTCTACGTGTTGGAGTTTGGCGGCGATGGGGCGATCTGGGAAGTGGGTTTTCCATAGCCTAAATCATGCCAAAGACCTCGGGCCATCGATAGACGTGCTTGCTAAACTGCTCACGAGGCTAATAAAAACTCTATCAGCAAAACACTAAAAATTATCCTGGGTATCGTCGCTGCTATCGTTGTATTGTGCGCTGCTCTGGTTGTGGGTGGCGGCATCTTTGCCAGCCGCATCGCAGGCAACGCGATTAGTATGGATGCGACGAAAATCAGCCAGGTCGCTGATGGCATTTCCCCTCATGTGGTGCCAAACGGCTTTACGCCAGTCATGTCCATGGACATGATGGGTGTCAAAATGGCAATGTTCGGCAACGATGATCAAAATGGCCTCATCACCATGATGGCGATGCCGGCAGGCGCGAGCGATGCCGATGTGGAGCGCGCTATGACGCAGGCGCTTGATAGTCAGAGCGGCAAGCAGAAGGTCAACTGGTCCAAAAGCGAGACACAACCAGTCACAATCAATGGCAAAGAAGTGCAGATGAAGTTCTCGCAAGGTGCCGACAGCAAAGGCAACGCCATGCGCAGTATCACAGGTGCTTTTACTGGCGAGAATGGCACGGTGGGCTTGTTTATTATGGGCACCGATGCCACCTGGAATCAGGCGGCTATTGACGCTTTTCTAGCGTCGCTGAAGTAGTCCGTTTTATTTGACGTTAATTGGTAACTATTCAGCCACAATTAAAATCCGCTAATCACGCTAATCTTCGCAAATAAGATTAGTGTAAATTCGCGTTATTCGCGGACAAAAACCAAATTTGGACTGAACAGTTACATTAATTGTAATAACCACGAATCACTCCCATCTTCACAAATTGCTATGGAAGATAGGTGTGATTCGTGGTTTTGAATGTTTTCCTACAGTTGACACAAACCACGCTGCTGCTGGTAGTCTTTCGCGAGTGGGTGAGCCAGCGATGGTCGGAAAAACACACTGGCCGAGCAGTCCGTGACGCTGCTCGGCCAATGTGCATCCGAAAAGAAGGAGAAATTAGACTTGTCTCAGGAGGTACTCTGTTCGACAAGTCAACAAACAAGGCCCCGCCGAGCCTTAATGTTGCGATTTAAAGGCTGACGACCTACTTGGCCGCCAGCTTGCCGGTGACTGACACTCTCGGCTGCGTGTTTACGGGTTTCGCAAACACCGCCTTCAGTGCGGTTACCGCTCGATCAAAGATGTTTGGCATCACGATGACATGGCCTGTGCCAATTCGCCGTGAGTTTGCTTCTGCATTTTTGATCAACTCTGCATGACGCTCATGCGCCAGCAGGATAATATTGTTGTAGTCCATATTGTTATCCTCTTGCCCTAACAGGCGCTTAATTTGTGTCTGTTATACACTTTGCCAACTTGCTAAACTTGATCTTTTCTGTCAGCCTGCTTGTCAATGTAAACCGGTTTGCTTTGACAAGTTTTGACAAGTTTCGGCCTTGCGGCAGTAAAATCGAGTTTGTCCCATGACTGATCCGAATCCTGAAACTTTTCCCACCTTTGGCGGTTTACTTCGATATTTGCGTCGGCGGTCGCGTATTACTCAGCGTGAGCTGGGTATTGCGGTCGGGTATTCCGAGGCGCACATCGCGCGGTTGGAGAGTGACCAGCGCACGCCTGATCCGGCGGTGGTGAGTGCACAGTTCATAGAGGCGCTTGGGCTAAGCACGGCCGACCCATTGAATGAGCGTCTGATTGACCTGGCTAAACTCGCACGGGGAATCGGACATCTGCCAGCGGTTGTCTCGCCCGGACGGGGTGTTCTACGTCCGCTAGAGGCCACTACGCCCACCAATCTGCGCGCCCAGCTTACCTCGTTTATTGGGCGCAACACCGAGCTTGCCCAAGCCATGCGTTTGTTGGCGGATGCGCGCTTACTGACGATTACCGGTAGCGGTGGGGTGGGAAAGTCGCGTTTGGCGATCCAACTCGCCAATCAGTTACTGCCACAATTTTCGGATGGGGTTTGGGTTGTGGCGCTGGCTGCGATAGAAAATCCCTCGCATGTGGCGGTAGCTGCGGCGCACGCCTTGGGTGTGAGTTACGAAGAGGGCACCGCTCTGGATGCATTGCGCGATTATGCACGCGCTCGACGGGTGCTGTTGGTGCTGGATAACTGCGAGCACTTGATCGCCGCATGCGCCGAACTGGCGGTGTCCTTGTTGCAGGTTGCGCCACAACTGACGATTTTGGCTACCAGCCGCGAGCCGCTAAACGTAGCGGGTGAAGTGACTTGGCAATTGCCCACCATGAACTGCGAAGAAGCTACCCGTCTGTTTGTGGAGCATGCTCGCACTATGCGGGCTGATTTTGCAATCACCGATGAAAATGCACCGGTGCTGGCGCGTATCTGCGATCAGTTGGATGGGTTGCCGTTGGCGATTGAACTGGCCGCTGCACGCCTGCGGGTGCTGTCGGTAGAGCAAATTGCAGAGCGGTTGAGCGATCGCTTTCACTTGCTCACGGGCGGCACGCGTCTATCGCAGGCCAAACACCAGACCCTGCGCACGATGATGGACTGGAGCTACGATCTGTTGACTGAGCAAGAACAGACCCTGTTTAACCGGCTCTCCGCCATTTCCGATGGCTGGACGCTGGAAGATGCTGAATCGCGCTGTGCAGATGATGCCGCCGACTTGGATGGCCGCCGCCATATTGAGCGTCGCACGACCATTCGCCGCAACGATATCCTCGATTTACTGACCCAACTGGTTCAAAAATCGCTCGTCATTCTGGATGAACATAGCACCCCCCCGCGTTATCGTATGCTCAAGACCATCCGGCAGTATGCTAAAGAGAAGTATGAGAGTGGAAAGTAGAAAGTAGAAAGCAGAGTAAGCTTTACTGCCTACTGCCTACTGCCTACTGCCTACTGCCT
>JANMVQ010000391.1:0-9380 GCA_031392845.1 Chloroflexota bacterium | reverse complement strand
TGCTCACTATTTGAGATCTACACCCATACCAAAATGGTCTTTGTTGATTTTAAAGTTTGGATCAGTCAAACGATCAATTTCCTCAGGCACAAATGTAGTTGCTTTGATTCGATAATCCATACGGTACTGTATTGCCCGTTCAGTTTCTGTGGCAGATTTCCACCGCAACAAAGTCACCGAGCTTTCTTGGTTTACTCGGTCTTTACCGAGCAATGTGCGCATTTCAACTGCCGCGAGTTTGGCAATATCTGCCACCATGGCTTTCGCATCGAGCGACAATGTTGTGATTTTGTGATGTGCACTGGCCTCCGCTCCCCTCAACGTCATTTCATTGTTGCGTCGCCAGTCCGCGCGCACTGCGCGGCGTGCGATACGTTTAAGAAAGTTCGCTTGCTTTACTTCGTGCTGTACATCGACGATAGGGCGCCGATAACCCAAATGCAACACGCCAAAACTATCGCCTTGTATCTTGTCATGTAGGGAAACACTGATTAAACCTTTTAACTTCTCATCCTGAATAAATACATGTTCCGATAGTGGTTGACCGTAAAACTCGCTTTGATCATATAGACTGACATCCGGCGCTATTAGCAGTTTGTTCATAAGAACACATTGAGTTAAACCAAGTGGATGATGTTTAGGTAACTCACTGATTGTCTTGTCACTTTGACTTCCAGACGCCAAGCCATACTGGCCGTAAGGTAAGACCTCCTCTGTGATCTTACCCGGTTGCATTGGGTAAATCACAATCAGATCAGCATTCGTCAGTGCTAGAGCTTGATTGCAAATGCCTTGCAAGTTGTTTGTAAGTAAACCTCTTTCAAAACTATTGTTACTCAGCTCGATCAGACCCATCTTTTCGGCACGCTCGCGCTGGCTTTGAAACGCCTGTGCTGCATATGACAGCAACGCCCGCGCTTCCTCCAGACTTTCCCTAGTGATATCGTTTTCCTCGGCATGATTGTCCACATAGACGACGCCAAGAATGTGTTCGCCCGCCCGTATTGGAATCAAGGCACACGGATTTGCCCCAACGAACTTTGTAAACGGCGCGGGCAATCCTAATCGCGCTTCTTCCACGGACAGCCACGTTATGTCGTTTACAGCATCGTTCAGGATAAGGCAATCGGCGAATTGATGCTTTAACTTCGCAAATGCTTCCAGCGGTGTTCTTCCCTGCGATCCTGTGCGAGCACGACAATACTCTTCTAAGATAAACGGAAGCGAACGAAAATCTTTGATGGGTTGAACGGGATCCCAATCTTTCCAAGCGTCATGTGCCTCCTTTGCTGTGCAATACCCGATGCCTGTCTCCGATACCATCGTGCCGCTCTTATCCATCAGAAACAGACAAGCACGATTAAAACCGATCCCTTGCCCTGCTGTTAGGGCTGTCAGGATTAAATGCCAAATCTCACGGCGACCTATACTAGTTTGGCTATCTTCATCCAACGCTTGAATATCTACGTCCAGCGCCTTACGAATGTTAATAAGCGTATCACGTCGATTGCTGTCCCACTCAGCGACTTCGCGCAGCCGCCCGGCTTCTATGCCTGCTGCAATCTCAAGCGCTAAGCGCTCTAATCGATTGACTTGCTCAGTCGAATAATGAATATCAATGTCAAGATCGTTATTCAATACCAGCGCACCCGTCGTCTTGCCTCCCACGCACAACGGCACGAATACAAACGAGTGTATAAGCTTATCTTCAAGCTGAAGGTCATGCGTTTCGTGAAACAGACGGATGTCTTCTGCACTGCTGTGTAGCAACGGCTTATCGCTTTGATTTTTTAACAAATATGGCACGATGAATTTGCGATCCAGATTGTGCCGATAAGGTTGCTCAAACTTGCATTTGCCACAGACACATCGGTAATCTGCCGTGTGTGCCGCCTCATTTTTGAAAACAATGGTGAGATTGGTATTGGCAATGGCCGGGTCAGCCTTGCACAGTTGATCGGCAATTTCTTTCAACGCATCATCAATTTTCTTGCTGGCAATCAGCTCCACCACATGCTTTGCAATGGCTTGCGAGTGCATCTGTTCATCTATAGCCACTGCACGCGCCAGAGCCGCTGCTGCGCTACGTGCAAAACGGAAGAGCAGCCGCTGTCGGTTTAAGTCAATTCCATGGCCTTCATGCGTTGCATTGTCCAACATCAACACGGCCCGAGTCGCGTCGTCCCACCGCAATCGCAATGTCGCCCACTCGCCCAGGGGTGCGGTGTAGCCCAGGTGACCAAAGTGTCGCACCAAAAAACTGCTTTGTGGGTCATCTATCGGCTTTGGCTCGAACACGCAGACATCATGTGGATGTTTCAGCAACCTAGGCACATACCATGATTCCTCCACTGACATCTTCACATTAGGAAAGTCTTCCAACCCAACATTGCCGCTTTCGGCCCAACCTTTGAACGTATCGATTTGGCAACGCCATAAACGCGTGCGCTCAAACCCAAGCAGCCGACCACTCTCCACGATCATCTGTGTAGTTTCATCCAACGTCGTTGCTTTGTTAGCACGTAACACGGTTTCATCGAACCCACGCAGAATATGGATCTCCTTTAACCGCAAAATCAACTCGTCTTTTAAGTATGTAATCCGATCAAAATAATGCAATGCACCGGCTTGCAACGCACGCAAGCCGATCTGCGCGTCGCCATTGGCCGTGAATAGCAGCGCCTCGCTTTCGGGGCTTTCCTTCAGAAGGCGCTGCATCACCTCAATACCCTGTTCGCCGCCACTCAGGCGCTGGTCAATCAACAGGGCGCTGTAAGCAGGCAGCCCTTCGCGATGACGTTGACTGATGTGGTTTGTGGCCTCTGCTTCGGTGCGCGCCACATTGGCATGCATTTGCCCATCGGACAGATAGGCAATATCCTCTGCCAAGCCTTTTGCTTTGTCCAGTTGGTCATCTAGAATCAATATTTGCATGGAAGCTCAATCAGAAAACAACTGCCCCAGCCGATGGCGCTGTTTTCCACTAACACCCATCCCGGAATCAACAAATTCGACGCTGATGTTTTTGTATTCGCTGTCCACCTTCATCTTTGTTAATGCAATAGCGTTGTCAATGATCTGTTCAATGAGCAGATATTGCAGGGTGGTTTGTAGTGACAACTGTTTGAACAGATCGCTGGTCCGTGCGGCCTTGTCGGTGGCCGACTTCATCTCTTCCACCTTGCGGCGCAGAAACTTTAGGTCAGGTGCGGCCTTATCGGGTGACTGTTGCAAATTGCTTTCCAGCTTGCTCAACCCGTTGCGCAAGTCTTCGGGGGTGTGTTGCAAGGCACCTACTTGGGTGTAGAGATCGTGCGTCACCGCAGCCGCCAGCTCGCCCGCCGCGATCATGCGCTGCTTTTCAATCATTTTCTCCAACAGCATATTCTGTTCGATCAACCCACCAGCGGCGTCTGCCGCTAGATTTAGGGTGTCGAGCAATGTTTCTCGTTGGGCCGCGGTTTGCTGCAAGGGTTCATTCCAGAAGAGAAACAACGCATACTTGGTGGTGGTGGCGGCGGGAATCGGCACCCCTACGCAAGCGTCGAACGGCCCCAAATTGCGTAAATAGCCCAGGCGGTGGGTCGTCGCGTAAGCATCCTCACACACAAATGTCTGCTGACTGACCGCCACATCGCGCACCGGGCTGTAAATGGTCTCGGCAACTTTGTCTTGCCGCAATGCAACGTGGGGGGAATATACCTGCGTCAGCAGTTCTACGCGCCCCAATTCTGCACCAGTCAAGTTCACCTCAAAAATAGCGGCGGTCTGGGCATGAGTGCGCTCGCGGGTCCGGTTGAGCCAATTTGCCAACCGGGCTTTGGGATCGAAGCTGAACTGAGCCAGTGTCATGGTTGGGGTTGGCAGGTGTGGCTTGACGCTTTGCTGAACCCCTTTATTTAATTGCTGCACGGCTTCAGCCAGTGTTTGGCGGGTCAGAGGCTTATGAATCGCTGGCACACCAGCTTGTTGCCACCTCTCGACATCGTCTGGGCTGAGTGCATGAGACATCAGGATGAATTGTGTCCCAGGAAATGCCTCGCGCAAGCCAAGAATTGCCTCATCGCCGTTGCCATCGGGCATCTGCTTGTCAACAATCATAACCATATACTCATCCACAAACTGATTGGTGTGTTGTTGAAGTGCTGATTTGGCCTCTTTGATGCTCTTGGCACAGTGAACATGCTGCGTCGCGGCGCGCAGACAATCGCAAATGTGTTCGCGTTCTTGCAATTCGTTGTCGACAACCAGAAAATGATAGTAAGCGCCGAGATCGGCCCAGACCAAAGCATCTAAGTCATCGCGCGCTGCAACCTCCTGGCGCGTGGCCCGCACCCGGCGCATCTCGCGGACATTTAATTGCTGTTCTTCCCACCGCCGCGCTCGCACGCCGTCCAACGTCAGGCTTAGGCGGCGCTCGTCGGGCACCAGCGTTTGCACCATCACATACAAGCTATCACCAGGCCAGAATGCAGCGCGCACATCGGTGCCTCGCATAAACCCCAAATCATCCAGCCGCAGAATACCCTCCACGCCCGGCTCCAGGGCCACAAAGAGCGCATCGGCGGTGATGCCCCTGACCACACCCTGCACCACCCCGCCAACCCGATACTTGGTTGTGATCGTATCCCACGGGTCGCGACTCATCACACGCAAACTGAGTTCGGGTCGGCCCTGTCGGTCATGCCGAATCACTTTGGCGCGCATGGAATCGCCCACTTTTGCCTTGTTTTGCCAGATGCGTCGGGCAGGTTCATCCCAAGCAATCTCGCCTTCGCGCACATACGCGCGCACATTGCCATTTAGTGTGAGGTTTACACGATGCGCATCAAAGCTAGTGATCACGCCGGTCACCAGTGAATTGACGGGAAAGCTGTGTATGAGCATCACTATAGATAGTAGTGGCGATTTGTCACATACACAAGCGATTGCGTCCGACTTTTACCCCATGCCTGTCTGATTCGCCTGACGCAAAGAGAATCCCGTAAGTTATTGAGGGATTTCATCACCCAAAGCTCGTTTGGATGTCATGCAATTACAAAACGCCGCAGTAAAGTTGCTGTAGCTCAAGATACAAATTTGGCATTTTAAAACAGGGTGCAAATAGGAGGATTACATGCGTGGATTATTAAGAATTCTGGCTTTGCTGGGTGTGGCGGCACTTATCGTCGATCTTATCGGAATGTCTGGCAGCGGGATTGTGACAGCACAAAGCGGTCCCAACCCCGCGGCCTCATCCATAGGGTTTATGCCAAATCCGTCCATGGAAAGCGGTGGCGTGAGTAGTTTCTTGCTGCTTGTGGAAGGCCTGATTGTTTCAGTCCGAAGTGTCGGGCTATTGATAGCAGCCGCAGCAACACAATTGCCAACATTGTTTGGCTACCTATCATGCCTTCTAGGATTTGTTGCCATTCTTGGCATATTGTTGATTGGCCGTCTAGGTCTGTTGTTCAACACCCTATTGTTTCGGCATCAGGCCAAAAGCGTTATTCATAGCTTGCAATCCCCTGAGCCGTAATTGCCCTAATTGAACATGAAAACTATAGAGAACTCGTACCACCCCGTAGCGTTGTCACATGAGCAAAGCGTCTTACTGGCGGTTGATGCTGATAATCTGTTTATTAACCGCCCGCATGGAACAAAGGTTCACTATGGTGCACTATTAAGATTTGCAGAACAGTTTGGCCGAATGCGCGGCTCGAATATCTATGCTGCTTCGCCGCGCCCCCAACATCTGGATAATTTGGCACACCGCTTGCGCCAAGTTGGTTTTTCAACCGCCCAGATGTGTCAGTGCCGGGTTCATTCAAATCAGCGCTACAAGTCGGATGTTGACACCAGGATAACCATTGATTTAGTCTGCGCCGCGAACGCTCAACAAATCGACACGGTGATCTTGGCTTCTGGTGACAGCGATTTTTTGCCACTGGTCGAGTATCTACATTGTCAACACATTAAGGTAATCGTGATCGGCCCAGATGAAGCGACTGCGTCAGAGATGAAGGTCAAGTCAGACGCTTTTTTTCATACCAGTGAAATCGCAGGTTTGCATATGACTGTGTAGCATATTCTGGTTCTCCTGAGTAAAACCGGGAAATGTCCGCACCGTCGAAAACATTGTTCGTGCTCCAGCAGGGCAACCTTGTGAAGTGGCAATGACTGGCAAGCAACTCAAAGCCAGTTTTGGCTGATCAGCCGTTGCCACGCTTGCTCGATATGGGTTGGTTGCATGACTTTGTGCTTTCGTTCATTCCAAACCTGGATCGCACTCGTGATTGCTTTCGCATCAGTTGAATCAACATTATCGTGCTAGCTGACCAAATGGACGCTGTTGTCCGCCAAGTTTTGCGGTTACTAATAGATTTCCCATCTATAAGCTCGCTCATCGCCGAGTGGCGCTTGGGTGGCGATGTGGCGAAGGCGATTGGGGCATTCGCCCAATGATAGGCGTATTGTGACGAAACGACGGCTTCTTGAGGGTTTATTCACGTAATACTTTCGCAAGTCTTCTGTAAGAAATGGGGCTTAGCCTGAATGTGGGCTAAGCTGGCAACCCGGGGCTGGCTTGGCATGGCTTTTCTATATTTCTGAATTAGGAGATTCGAGCTATGAAACTAAAGTCTGCTAAATGGCTGGGCACATTCGCCCTGTCCCTGGTGTTACTCATGTCCAGCGCGCCATCTGCTTTCGCCGATGATGGCCCGTGGGATGACAGCCCCGACGACATGAACACGCGCGTCTTTCAGGTCACCATCACCAACTTGACGCATGGACAACCCATGACGCCCCCAGTGGTGGCCACGCACCGCCGCCGCGCCAATGTTTTCACAGTTGGGAACCCTGCCAGCTTCGGTGTGAAAGAAATCGCAGAAAACGGCAACAATGCGCCCTTGCTGGCTGATCTGGGCGCAAACAAGAAAGTCTTTGCGGTGCAACAGGCGGGCGGTAGCCCATTGGTGCCAGCGGGCACGCCCGGTTCGGCCAACTTTCCGAACTCGGTCACGTTTAATATCACTGCGGGTGGCGGGGCCAATCGCCTGTCCGTCGTCGCCATGCTGATCTGCACGAATGACGGATTCACCGGTCTGGATTCGATCCGGCTGCCAAAGTGGGTGGGCGATGCAAAGGAGTTCTACACGGCAGGCTATGACGCAGGCACCGAGCGCAACACTGAGGACTATGCCGATATCGTGCCGCCCTGTCAGGGTTTGATCAATGGATCATCCAACGGCGAGGGCACCGGCAGCAGCAACCCGGCACTGGCAGAAGGGGGCGTCATCAGTCACCATCCCGGCATTCAAGGAATTTCCGATTTGGTTCCGAGCGTGCAGGGTTGGACCGACCCGGTCATGAAGATTGTGGTGACGCGCGTGCAATAACGCACCGTCGCGTTGGGTGCGGCACGAAATTTTCTGTATCCACGGAGGTACACGGATGATCACGGAGATTATTTTTGTGGCTCTCCCGGTTTTACCGGGAAGAAACGCTGTCATGCTGAACCCTTCGACAGGTTCAGGACAAGCTACGTGAAGCATCCCTGGTGCGAAACGAGCGCGAGCCAAATCCGTGCGTCTCCGTGGATACAGAAAATTTCGTCCCGCGCCCGTGATGTTTAGAGATAGGTTCTAAATGTTGTACACTCATAAACATGACAACCACCACTGACCGAAGTGCCTTTCTGCGCGGTATGCGCACCATCCGCGAGTTTCGCCCAGGTGCCATCCCAGATGGCATCATCGCGGACATCCTCGAAATCGCCCGCTGGACCGGCAGCGCGATGAACAGCCAGCCCTGGCAGCTCATTGTCGTGCGCGACCCCAAAACGCTGCAGGAGTTAGCCAATGCCAACGGCTACGTCAAGCATTTGGCGACTGCCGCCGCGGGTATTGTCCTGGTCATGGAGGGCTCCGGCCACGATTTTGATGAAGGTCGCTTGGCAGAACGGGTCTGTCTGGCGGCTGCGGCGCACGGTGTCGGCGCAGGGATCGGCTGGTTTTCCGGTGACGGCCCAAACGCTGTTAAACAACTATTGGGCATCCCCGCAGACCATGTGGCGCGCACCGCCATTGCCTTGGGTTATCCCAGCGAACAGGCCCAGAAAATGCGGACCAAACCGGGTGAAGCGCGCAAGCCGAAATCCAAAATCGTGCACAACGAACGCTTTTAACGCAAGCTCACCGGTAAATAGACCATCAGCATCGGCCCAGCCAGCACCGAGAAGGTCTGGTTCACCCGCGTGATGTTGCCCTGTTGGTCTTTCACCGCCGCATGCAAGGTCGCGCCTGCGGCGAAAGTGATTGGTGTCGTGAGGGTGATCGAATAAATCCCCTCATCGCCGTGGGTTTGGGCCAGGTCAACCAGTTTAGATCCAGCGGGTCGCCCAGCCAGCGGAATCGTGGCTGAGATGGACAGTGAGCCCGACAAGATGCCACTGTAGGCATCGGCTGTATCGTCGGGTTGGTGTAGGCTTTGGGCGGGATAAAGCCATTGCGATTGCTGGTGAACATGATCTTGCCCCCCGCCAGTGGGCTTGGACCCGTGTTGAGGATGCCATACCCCAGTCGGTTCAACGCACTATCAGCGGGGTCAACGGGATTGGACTCGTCCCACTTGCCGCTGCCGGTATTGGGCGCGTCATGGTTCCCCCCATGGGTTAACGTTTAAGTTTGGTCACATGCAACTTTCGATGGAGCGAACGGATTGGCGGTGCAAAACGATTCGCTTTACTGGAAAGAATTAGCCACTTGATAAATGACTTCGTCTGCAATTTCCAAAGCGTAACAGCGAATGCCATATTGATGGGCATCTCTCACCCACGCTAATTCGCGGAACGTATCGCGTGTTCCCCAAACAGCCTCTCCGCCTTTGATAGTGACCTGCTGGGTCCTGGTGGGTCCTAAAGGGGTGAAGCCCTCCATAACAAAACCACCAGCCCGATCTTCTGACGCTTTGTCGTGAGTGCAAGCGCTGGCTCGATAGATTAGAGCATTTGCCACAGACTACTAAACGCGAAGTATTGTCCCCTCATTGCAAAACCTCCAGCTTTTGATCATATAGGTGAAATTAGGGGGGAAGTGCAACTAAAGTCGTAGTAAAATGCGAACAAGCGGTTATCGCGGGGGGCGAAACTACGCAGGCTTTAGCATCTGTTGCTCAACCTCAAGGTAAAAGATGTATGGCCCAGTGCCCTCACGCACCGGGTCGTTTTTTTTGCTTATTCAATGATTTAGTTTATATAGGCTCTACCGAGTAAAACGGGAATATGTCATTCCGAACAAAGTGAGCCGAAGGTCCCAGCAGCGTTAATCGTAGTTGTTTTACCACTGGGACCTTCGGTTCGCTTCACTCAGCATGACAACGCTATTTCCCGCTAAACGCGG
>JANMVQ010000371.1:0-7094 GCA_031392845.1 Chloroflexota bacterium | reverse complement strand
GGTTATATTTGCGCGCTGCCCTACATGCCAATGGTAGTTGCCGCACATGCAAGTGCTAGCTGGACGTGGATTGGGGTCGGTCGCAGACTTTCAGGCGCGACCTCGGTCGCCCACTTGTGTTCGCCGCGCTAGACCCAGCTGCCCTACAACCATACTTGCCAACCACTTCTCCATCTCCTCCGGCGCACGGAAACGCAATACCCGCAGATGCCCATACTCGGGCCGGGCAAACAATGCGGCAAAGTCCGCACGTCGTTCGGCGCTGGCCCGCATGGCATACAGCAATAGCGAATCGTTGCCGAAGGCCGGGGTTCGTTTCCCATGCAACCAGGCCTTTAGGTTACCGAGTATTTGGGCAAACGCACGGCCCAGCAAACGTGACAGACTTAACAGCGCTGGGTAATCCAGCCAAATGACCGTATCGGCGCGCGCCCAGACCAAATCGCGCACACTCGCATGGTTGCCACACACCACCCAGTATGTATCACGCACACTCGCCGACACACGCTGGCGAAAGACATCTGTTGTCGCAGGCATCCAATGCGCGCCCCAGAACAGCGCATCCAGTTCGACAAAGGGTATGTCGGACCGCTGCGCGATATGCCGAGCCAACGTCGTCTTGCCTGCGCCGGGGGTTCCGATAATATGGATGCGCTGCATAGGAATTACGAATTGAGAATTAAGAATTAAGAATGCAGAAAGACGCCGCTCCTGCGTTTTCTGCATTCTGCATTCTAAATTTTCAATTTCTTCTACTTGTCCCATCTCCGATCCGGCTGCCAGAAGCCAAGTTTGGGGGTGTTCCAGTAGTTGGTTTCCTCAAACAGACCCGAGGGCGGACGCAGGTTTTTTTGGATGCCATCCAGGTTGAGATCGACCCCCAGGCCGGGTTTATTCGGCACAGCCACATAGCCATCCTCGATATAGTTAGCGGGCAAACCCGTGACCAAACCCTCCCAGAAGGGTAGGTCGAGGCCATGATGCTCTAGTGCGACAAAGCTGGGGATGGCCGCCGCTGTGTGCAGGTTGGCCATAAAGGCAATCGGTGAGCCCGCGAAGTGCAGGGCAGTCGGGATGCTGGAGCGTTCGGCATAATCGGCGATCTTCTTGGTCTCCAACATGCCACCGCTGGTCAGCAGATCGGGATGTACGATGTCGAGGGCATGCTTGTCGATGAAGGGCCGGAAGCCATCCAACAGATATAACTCCTCGCCGGCTGCAATCGGCACTTTGACGTTCTCACGCACTTCTTTGTGGCCATCCACATCCCACCATTGCACCGGATCTTCCATCCACGCCAAGCCATACGGCTCCAGTGCCTGCCCCAGCTTGATCACTTCCTTGGTCGTCATCATGCCGTGGCCGTAATGGTCAATGCACAGCGCGGTGTCCCAGCCAACTGCTCCACGCACCGCCGCAACCACTTCGACCATCCGGGCAATCCCTTTGTCGGTCACATGTACGCCGGTGCCGCTGCCGGGTGCGTTGATCCAGTTGCCGGTGTTGTATTCATGCTGGGTGGGTGAGCCAATCCGCGTGCCCGTCATGCCTTCTAGCATATGCATGCCCACATCAAATTTGATGAAAGTCATGCCCAGTTGCTTGCGAGCCATGACCCGCTTCACATAGCCCTCGGGTGTGTCATCGGTTGGATGAGGCGTATCGGCGTACAAACGCACCTTGTCGCGGTATTTGCCGCCCAGGAACTGCCAGCATGGCACGCCATACACCTTGCCGATCAAATCCCACAGCGCGATCTCGATCCCGCTCACCCCGCCGCCCTCACGTCCCCAGTTGCCAAAACGCTTGATGTCGCGGAAGATCATATCGATGTTCAGTGGATTCTGTCCCAGTAGCCGCGACTTGAATTGCAGCACGTTCTCTTGGTGCCCAGCGTCACGGACTTCACCAATGCCATATACACCTTGATTCGTGTCTATCTTGATGATGGGGTAATCGTAGTTGGCAGTGACGACTGCCACCCGGATATCCGTAATTTTGAGATCACTCGGGCTGGAATAGGTATTGACCGTGTCCAATGCCTGTTCCTGCACCGTTGCGCGTTTGCGTCGAACAATCTTTTTAGCCATCCTGAAGTTGTAGCGCGAGTGAGGGCAATTGGCAAATCTCTAACTTGGAAGAATCGGCCAATGGGTATAAAACAACTGCACTATGACTAAGTTCTGGATGACTGGTTTAACCGCCGCTACCTTTACCCCATTTCATGCCAACGGCAGCCTGAATCTCGCAATAGTGCCAAATATTGTTGATCAATTGATCAATGATGGGGTGAAAGGTTTATATGTTTGTGGCAGCACGGGCGAAGGTGTGTCGCTCACCCGTGAGGAGCGCATGGCAACAGCTGAAGCACACATCAAGGCGTCGCATGGGCGCATCCCGGTGATTGTGCAAGTGGGCCACACGAGTCTGGCCGAGGCGAAACTGTTGGCCCAGCATGCTCAACACGCGGGCGCCAATGCCATCTCGGCCACCCCACCCACCTACTTCAAACCGCACAACACAGCCAATCTGATCGATTGCCTGGCTGAGGTCATTTCTGGTGCACCCAATACACCGTTCTACTACTATCACATCCCACCCATGACCGGCGTGAACATTGATATGGCCGACTTCCTGCAGGGCTGCAAAGCGCGTTTGCCCAGCATGGTTGGGGTGAAGTTCAGCTCATCCAACGTGCCGGAGATGCAGACCGGCGTGATGTTCGATGCTGGCCGGTATAACTTCCTGTTTGGCTCGGACGAGATGCTCTTTAGCGGTTTGGCCGGTGGCGCGCAAGGGGCCGTTGGCAGCACCTATAACTTGGCTGCTCCGCTCTACAACCGCATCATAGCGGCCTT
Organism: Chloroflexota bacterium; assembly: GCA_031392845.1. GTDB lineage: Bacteria > Chloroflexota > Anaerolineae > J036 > Brachytrichaceae > JANMVQ01. The sequence goes on along the minus strand of JANMVQ010000371.1, from coordinate 4,236 downwards.
CAATCAGGGTGACTTTGCGCAGGCACGCCAGTTACAGGGCAAAGCCGTGGCGATGGTCAACATCGCCATCCGCTATACCGCCATGCCGGCGCTCAAGGCCATGATGGGCATGATTGGGCTGGATGTAGGTTCTACTCGCCTGCCTTTGCCACAACTCACTGCGCAAGAGGCGGAAGCCCTGCGTACCGAACTGACCCAGATTGGTTATTTCGATTGGGGCCGTAAATAACGAAAAGGGGAAGTGTCAAAGGGAAGTGTCGGAGTGTCGGGAAGTGTCATAGAGTGTCGGAGTGTCACTGTGTGTTCATTGACACCTTGACACCTTGACACCTTGACACCTTGACACCTTGACACCTTGACACCTTGACACCTTGACACCTTGACACCTCGACACTTCTGACACTTCTGACACTTCTGACACTTCCGCCACCCTGACACCTAACGTAACAACGGTTTTACCCGCTCCCAGGCCCGATCAATCTCGCGCAGATCGTCGCTATTCAGTGGGTTTACCTGCATGCGCATCTTATGGTTCTTGAAGATGCCGCGCCGCACCATGATCTCCTTCGCAAAACCCATCCCCAGCAGGGCTTCCAATACGATCAAGGGCTGCACGTGCTCGAATAGATCGCGTGCCGCTTTGTGCTGGCCTGCGTCCAGCAATACCCATACCTGTTGCAGCAGGTCGCACACCTCGCAGGCGACCATGCAGCCGTCTACGCCACGGGCATGTTCGGTCGGTAGATATAGACCGCCCACACCGCCCATCACCCCATGCACATCCGGCGACTTGCGCCCACACAGCGCGCCGATGCTACGCGGGGTCGGTGGCACTTCTTCTTTCACCCACTTGATATGCTCAATCTCGCTGCATAGCTTGATAATTTGATCGGTGCTGAGCGGCATGATGCCCGCGTTCTGGATCCACACCGGCATCTGCGCCGCATCACTAATCGCCTTGAAGTAGGCGTACGTCACCTCGAAGTCCGGGCGCAGCGCGTAGGGTGGCATAGCGATGACACCATCGGCACCCACCTCACGGGCATAGCGGGCATAGTCAATTGCCAGGGGCGTGTTCTCGGCCGCCACATTTACAATGACCGGGATGCGGCCTTTGGCCTGTTCCACCGGCAGGCGCATCATCAGGCGGCGTTCGTCTTCGCTTAGTGCCTGAAACTCGCTTACCAGCACCGGCACCAGAATGCCTGTAGCGCTATCGCAAATAAAGTCTATCTCGGCGCGTAGGCAATCTTCATCAATTGTGTCGTTGTCTGTCCATGGGGTCATGGGGATAGCAAAGATGCCACGCCAGTTGGGTTTGTTGATCATGGACGTAAGTAAACGCGAGTTTGACTAAATCGCCAAGCTGGCCTAAAGAACAGTTTATGAAATCTGATCACGTAAGTACCAACGGCGTTCGTCTGCACTATCTGCGCACCGGCGGCGACAAGCCACAAGTGTTGCTGTTGCATGGCCTCACCGACAATGGTGCCTGTTGGAATCCAGTCATTGAGGCACTCAATGCCGACTTTGACTTTATTGCGCCCGATGCGCGTGGACATGGGTTGTCGGATGCGCCTGCCCAGGGCTACCGTCCGGAAGATCACGCAGCCGATGCGGTGGGGTTGGTTCAGGCGCTGAAGCTAAAGCGACCTGTCGTCGTCGGCCATTCGATGGGTGGCATGCAGAGCACCGTGCTGGCGGCACAACACCCTGAGCTGGTGCGCGCGGTAGTCGTTGAAGACCCGGCCTGGTTTGGCGAAGACAACCTCACCCCCGACCAGCGTCGTGAACGCGCAAAAGGCTGGGCCGAGAACCTACAGCGTGATCAAAGCAAGACCAAGACCGAACTCATTGCACAAGGCCATGCTCAAAACCCGGGCTGGTCGGACGCCGAACTGGACCCCTGGTCAGATGCCAAATTACAGGCGCGTGTGCAGGTGTTGGAGTATGTTGAGCATCAGGCCTGCGATTGGCGTGGTCTGCTCAAACAAATTACTTGTCCGCTGTTGTTGGTGACAGGTGACACAACCAAAGGGGTGATCATTACGCCACAGATGGCGCATGAGGCGCAGTTGATCAACCCCAAGGTCGAAGTTGCCAATATCCCTAATACCGGGCATTGCATCCGCCGCGATGATTTCGGCGGGTATATCGCGGCGTTCGGGGCGTTTCTGCGCCGCGTAACGGTGTAGGTGTGTCACCCCGAGCGCAGAAACCTGCCATGATCGACCGGAACGCTCGCAGCGTTCCGGTCGATATTCGGGGTAACAGAGTTACGCAAACTCGGCCATTTGCCCAATTTGACTGAGTGTGCGCTCGTAGACCTCGAAGTGCTCGCCCTCGGTTTCGTCAGGGTCGATGTACTTGAACCACATGGCTTGGTCTGGATTTGCGCCGGAGAGAACACGGCGACTATCGCGCACGATGCCACTGGGATCGCTCCACTTGACCTCGCCCATTTGGATCAGCACATACTGGCCCTTGTATTGCGCGAACTTAGCCCTGTTATCGCGGTAGTACAGCCCTTGCTCGGCAGTCGTCTTGCGCCAGCTATAGACAGTCTCGCGGCTATCGGTGATCTTGGCAAAGAACTGGGCGACCGGTGCACTGACTTCACTCTGCCAGTTGATGGCGTTGAGATCGACGCTGCCGTAATTGCCCTCATCTGCAGCAATCCGCAGGTGATTGCGGTCGCGGTGAAAGGGTTCAGCCAACCAGTCCGAATCAAGTGGATGACCCATCAAATGCGCGCCAACAGCATCGGTGGCGATACAGTTGTCACCGGCAGCGACGCAATTGCCAAAGCGTAGCAAGCCTTCGCCCTTGCCCCATTCCTCGCCGGCTTGGCAGACCATACCGTCCAAAATACACAGGGCTGGGTCATACAGTCGTGCTAGATCGGCCAGCATATAGGGCATCCGCACCAAATGATGGTAGTACTGGCGCGGGCGGCCTTCTGGCTCAAATGGCATCAACCCAAACAGATTTTTTGTGGTCAATGTCACGCCCATAAAAGCATGGCTCTTGAGCTTCTGTACGCTGATGATCTCATCGGCCTCATAGCATGCGCGTGGCATCGGGTACTGGTCGAACATCAAGCCATTTCGTCCGGTGCGTTTCCCATCGCCGCGGGCCAGCATGTTGGCCCACACCACGTCTTTGTCGCCCTCAATATGCTGAACGCCAAACTCGTTTAGTAGCGGGCGGATCTGGGTAGTGTCCTCGGTATAGCCCACGTAATGTCGGTAAAAAGCGCAATCGACCGTGTTAATCACTGCACTGGTGTTCTCGCGCAGCAGCCGCAAGGTTGCCCGGACGACTGAATCATCCACCAGTTGTTGGCGGTGCCCCTCGTGCAAGGTCAGGTGGGCCTTGTCTTTGTCTTGATTGAACTTGATCGCAATGCGTTTGGCCTTGCGAAGCCGATCCCAGGCGCGAGTCAACGGTTGGGTGGCGCGCTTCAACGCCTGATATACGTTCTCGTCTGTCTCGCGCCAATCGCAATGGGCGACGTGGACAGCATAGTTGTTGGATAGATTCATCTGATATTCTCCAGAACTTCCCCTACATGAGTTTGCTTATGAATGGCTAAATGGATGCATGAAAGATTAATCATGAAAGATTAATAATGATGCCTATTATGACTCAGGATAACAGTATGTTATTAAGCCATTCATCAGAATTGGGAGAGAGGGAAGCGCTTCAGCACCCTCGCCTGCGCTTGCTTATAAATTTCCCATATAGAGTTGACCAAGGTAAAGCTACCTCACACCCCGACATATTTTGCCCGAGGTCGGATCATCTCGCCCGAGGCATACTGCTCCAACACGTGGCCGACCCAGCCAGCAGTCCGGCCAATTGCGAATAGCGCCAAAGCAGCATCTTGGGGCAGACCCAGCGTGTCCGCCAGCGTCACCAGCGCAAAGTCAATCGTGGGTCTGTCGCCAGTGAGCGTTGCCACTGTACTGACGATGGCTTGTACGCGTTTCAACACTGGATTGTCGTTGGGTAGCGTTTGTGCCAATTGCGCCAGCAGTGCTGCGCCACGCGGGTCGCCGTCCGGGTAGAGCAAGTGTCCAAAGCCTGGCAGGGTTTCGCCGCGTTGCAAGCGGGCGTTAATGGCATGTGTCGCATGGGCAGGGGTGGTCACCTCATTCAACAATGCTTGGACTTGGGCGGTGTGTCCGCCGTGTTTAGGGCCTTGCAAAGCAGCCAATCCGGCCAGCACTGCCC
>JANMVQ010000359.1:0-4735 GCA_031392845.1 Chloroflexota bacterium | reverse complement strand
TGGCAGTTACGGTGATGCTGCTGCCATCGGCTTGTGGCTCTTGCCATTGGCTTTGGGCATCCGGCGCAGAGGCCGGGATGACATGCGTTTTGTAGCGCCGCTCCAAAGGTCGAATCAACTCACCGTAAATGGGTCGGCGACCCTTCCCGGTGTAGGTCTTGGGTGTGTTTCGTTGCAAAGTCATGTTCTTAGGTCGGCGCAACACCACTCGGGTTATGCCTGATTTCACCATCATCAGTGGGGCAAACTTCCGATCTGCGGTCGTCACATCTTCTTCCGTCAGATGGCTGGCCGCCTCCCGACACAATGCCGCCATCAAGTCTTCTTCGCTTTGAATCTCACCTTCTGCACGGACGATCGCACACGGCACCGTTACCTTCTGCTCTCCCACTCGTCCGACCATTCCCAGCTGTCCCAGATTGATCGCTGGTAAGGCTTTGTTCGCCGTGCTGTTGTAGTGTTTGGTCTCGCAGTTCTGCAACCGGGGTCGATAGTAGCCCACCGTATCCAGCGCTTTGATTCGATATCCGCCCACCTCCGCTGACGCCCAGCGACCCTCCGTTTCGATTCTGTCTGTCAGTCGCTCAAGTAACTCGTTAATCTCCCACGACCCGTGCGCTAGCCCCTGCCACGTCCGCATCGTCTCGGCTTGATCCATCCCCACACTTGCCAACGCTGGTATCAACGCCCCTCGGCTCGCCAACATCTCTCCGCTCATCATCGTCATCAGCCCCTGATACAACGCCAAGTTCGTCCCGATCGGTGCTTCCTGCACCACCGCCTGCACTATTTCTGACACTTGATACACTTCTACCGAAATTGAGTTCTGCTTGCTGCTTTTCATGCCCTAAGCATGACTCAATTTCTCGCTTTTAGCCTAAACTAGAGAACTTGACAATACGTTTGAGCCCAAAACGATCAAGGAATTCGTCAAGCTCACCCACAGCCGCAGCGGGTTGGTCGAGGAGCGTTTGGGCAACTATCGCTTCATCCATCTGGGCTTTCAGGAGTTTCTGGCCGCCCGCTATATTCGGGTGATGATGGGGATGGATGGGTTGGTCAGCTTCTTCGAAGGCACGCTGCCTGGCCATGTCGGCCCGCCGCTTTTTAATGATTCTTGGTGGCGCGAGGTGATTTTGCTGTGCATGGGCGATAGCTTTGGCGAGGCCAGGAACCCGCTCAAAACCAAGCAATTGCTGCAACGACTGGCGGGCATTGGGCCATATCAAGCGGCGCGCAGCCGCTTGCCGCCGGAGCAGCGTCTGGCCGGGCTGGAGTTGGCCGCTACCTCGGCCTATGAGTGGCCCAAGACCGGCGAAGAGATGCGCTCAGAGTTGGCCCGCCAGATCGTCGGCTTCTTTGGCGATGCCCCAGCCATGTTGCACAGTGCCCCCATCGTGCGGGCCCGCGCTGGCAGCACCCTGGCCGCGCTGGGCGATCCACGCTTCGACCCAGATATGGCCTACTTGCCCTACGACGACACGGGCATGGCGGGATTTATCAACATCCCTGGTGGGCGTTACAGCATCGGCACGCGCAAGAAAGACTTCGAGCCGCTGATGAAGCAGTTAGGGATTGAGAAAGATGAGTGGGAATATTACGAAAACGAAATCAACGACACATTGGCACCGGTCGCTCCATTCTACCTGGCGCGTTACCCCGTAACCGTGGCGCAGTGGAAAGCCTATGTGGAGGCGCAGCGCGCTGAACGCGGCTTTGAATACGACAGTGACAGCCTGAACGGTGCGGACAACGAACCGGCCCATGACGTGAACTGGGCGAATGCAATGGGCTATTGCCGCTGGCTGAACGAGCGGCTACAACGCGATGATGCACCGGCCGCTCTGCGCAAGCTGTTGCGTAGTGGGAGATGGCAGATCACACTCCCCAGCGAATTGGAGTGGGAGAAGGCCGCACGAGGGGTGGACGATGGCTGTCATTGGCCGTGGGGCAATCAAATTGACCCGCGACGGGCCAACTACAGTGACACGGGCATCGGCGGGCGCTCGGTGGTGGGCTGTTTTCCAGACCCCACTGTCAGCTATGGCTGTCTCGACATGATTGGCAACGTTTGGGAGTGGACGCGCAGCCTATACAAGCCATATCCATATGATGCCGGTGATGGGCGTGAAGATGTGCGCGCCAAGGGCGACAGGTCGCTGCGGGGCGGCGCGTTCTACCTCATTCAGAGGTACGCTCGTGTGGCGTATCGCTTCTACATCATCGATTCTCGCAACCTCTACGTTGGATTTCGGGTGAGTGTTTCCCCGGCCATCTCTTCTTGAACCACCTCTGGCCGATGAGTGCTCTGAGCGCTAAAAGACTTTTCAACCGTTCGGGTGGCGCCGTCGCAGATTCGCAGATCGACCCTTCGGGTGGCGCAGCACGGCTTCAGCAGACATAAACTTTTCATGCGCCACCCGAAGGGTCGATCCGATACTTCGCCACCCGAAGGGTCGATCCGGTCGGTTCGATCGATCCGGTCGATCCGCTACTTCGCCACCCGCAACCGCGTCTCTACGAACCTGTCGCCAAATACCCGCCCGATTCCGCCCGCTGCAGCACCTCGGTGATTGTTTGCACCAGGGCTCGGGCCGATTCCACGCTCATCTCCACCGCCACCCGCGCCCCCGGCCCTTGGGCCTCGTTGACGAAATCGATGTTTAAGGCATGTTCCAGCGCCACGTTAAACGGATGGTCGAACGACACATTCGCCTGCTTGACCGGAAACCAACCGCTCGTCCCCTTGCCGCTACCTTCCAGTTCGATCTGCTTGACAATCATTGTGCACATACTTAATTTTTATAATTTTGCCTTTTGAATTTTAATTTTCTGCCACCGCCTTGCGCGGTTCAAAGCTTCTAAGAACGCATCTCTAAACTGATGTGTAAGCATCCTGAGCGAAGTCGAAGGATGCGGACGTGAACCGTTTAGAGATAGGCTCTAAGCCAAATGCTTCTCCAAAAACGCAAATACTTTCTTCCAGCCATCCACAGTTTGTTCCTGTCGATAGTTGGGCCGGTCGTAGTAAAAGAAGCCATGCCCGGCTTTCGGATACATATGGAATTCATATGGCTTGCCGAGCTTCTTGAGTGCCTCCTCATGCTGGGCCACCTGTTCCGGGGTGGGGCTGCGGTCTTCGTCGCCAAAGATGCCGAGGATGGGGCAGGCCAGATCTATCGTGTAATCCAGCGGCGCGACCGGTTGCTTGGGGGTCAGCTCGCTCTCGCTCATGACGATGCGTCCACCCCAGCAATCCACCAGCGCGGCGAAGCTTTGGGTGCGGCAGGCTGCCAAATACGCATGCCGTCCGCCGGAGCAGGTGCCAAAGATGCCGACCTTGCCGTTCACATACGGCTGTGCCCGCAAGAACTGGGCCGCGCCATCCAGATCGCCGATGACTTGCTCGTCCGGCACCCCGCCGCCTGCGCGCGCTTTGGCGGCCACATCTTCGGGTGCGCCGTGTCCCTCACGGAAATATAAATTCGGCGAGAGCGTGGCATAGCCGTGATGGGCAAACTTATAAGTTGCCTCGCGATACCACTCATCCCAGCCCGGCATATGGTGCACCAGCACGATGGACGGGAAGGGTCCCGGGCCGAGTGGCCGTGCATAATACGCGTTAATCACATCGCCATTCGCCCCGGGCAGGGTCACGGTCTCAGCCAGCATGCCTTCGTATTGGTTTGTTTCGTACATGTTTTCAAGTCCTTGGTGCTTAGTCCTGAGTACTGAGTGACAAGAGCGCAGCTAAGGACTAAGCACTCAGCGCTAAGCACTTCTTATTACCCGCTTAAACCGCCGCGCATTCTCAGTCATGGCGACCTCGGTGGGCAGACGTTCCATGCTGCTGGCCCCGAAGAAGCCGAGCACGCCTCGGGTGCGGGCCAGCACGTATTGGGCGTCATCGGGCTCGGCGATGGGGCCGCCGTGGCAGATCACCATGACATCGGGGTTGGCGGCGTGCCCGGCGTCGGCGATCTCTTGCACCCGCTTGACGCTCTCATCTAAAGTAAGCGCGGTTTGCGCGCCGATGCTGCCTTTGGTGGTCAGGCCCATGTGGGCGACCAACATGTCGGCCCCGGCTTTGGCCATCGCTTCGGCTTCTTTAGGATTAAAGACGTAGGGCGTGGTGAGCAGATCCTGCTCACGCGCTTCGTGGATCATGTCCACCTCTAGGCCATAGCTCATGCCGGTTTCTTCCAAGTTTATTCGGAGGGTGCCATCGATCAGGCCGACCGTGGGGAAGTTTTGCACCCCGGTAAAGCCTTGTTCTTTGAGCTGGCGCAAGAATGGGCGCATCAGACGGAAGGGATCGGTGCCGCACACGCCGGCCAGCACGGGTGTGTTGCGCGCAATCGTCAACACCTCGTGACCCATTTCCACCACGATGGCGTTGGCATCGCCATAGGGCATCAGCCCAGCCAGCGAGCCGCGCCCAGCCATACGGTAGCGTCCGCTGTTGTAGATGATGATGAGATCAACCCCGCCTGCCTCGGCGCACTTTGCGGACAACCCCGTGCCCGCCCCGGCGCCCACAATCACCCCGCCGTCGTCTATCGTCTTGCGCAATCGCGCCAATGCTTGTTGTCGTTCCATAATCTTTTTCTCAAGGGGACTGCCTGCTTTAGCTGGCAGGTGAATTGGGAACGGCGCAAGCCGCTCCGTATTTTTATTGACAATTGCCAATGCTTTGCTAGAATTTAGTTCTAACTCTAGGGCGATAGAGTTATCG
>JANMVQ010000355.1:0-7249 GCA_031392845.1 Chloroflexota bacterium | reverse complement strand
TCATTTTGAGAAGCATCGAGGGCTATTTCTAGTGGCCGATTGAAGAAAACGCCACATATGCCGGTTGACCCATGAAATACCGCCATATACAGAGGTCGAAATTCGAGATTCTGGCATGTGTTCATTAGCGAAACCAGAGTTAAAGCCTCCCCTTCTACCGGACAATCAATCTCACCGAAATATCAACGGCAGAAAACGTGGGTAATTTGCGGGCACTGCTGGCGTAGGCGGCGGGGTGGGTGTCGGTGTAGCAACAGGTGCGTTTTTTAGCCAAGCTGCGCTGACTGGCCCCCATGCACCAGTGTTGTCCTGGGCCCGCACATAGATCAAATGTGTATCGCTTAATGTCGTCACAGCTGAGATCACTTGGGTACTTCGAACGGTCTCGCTAACCGTATCAAATATCCCATCGCCAGCGTCCATAAGGATAGGGTTGCCCCCCAGCCAAGGTGGCGCGTCCAGATAGACCTCGGCAGCGGAGATCGGTTGGCTGGCTGGCCGATTCACACCCTGTGTACCAAAGACATCGTCGCGGACCTGCGCCTCAATTGTGATTGTCACGTTATCCGTGGCCGAGATGTCCGGTGACGCCGAAATGCTCACCCTCACGCCGGTTATCACTGGCCCAGCCGACAGGGCAAACGGCTGACGCGCCAGCTTGGCCGCAGTCAAAAACGCCCCCTTATTGAGTGGCCAGAAGCGCGTATCCTGACAGGCATACGGTGGGGTAAACGCAGTAAACGTAAAGCGCGCCCCACAATCATCGCGGTCACTGCTCGGTCCAATCTCGAAGGTGGCTGCGGCAATGCCCAACTGCCCATACGCCCAATCATCCGTAGTGCCGCTGGCCGCATACAACAATTCGGAGGGTTGGCCGGTGCTATACCCATTGTGGTAACTCATGCGGAAGGCAAACGTACGCAGCCCGACATCATTGGGGGCTTGCTTGGCCGAATTACAAGCTGTGCCAGAGCACTCGGTCCAGCCCCACGGAAATATTACCAAATCACTATATGAGTGCAGCGTCAACATGGCCCCAGTTGTGGTGATGGGTGCAGCAGCCAAGTCACTGCTATCACGTTGATCCTGAAATAGATTACGCATGAGTTGCTCCAGCGCTTGTTGTTCCGGTTCGGAGGCAGCATTTGCGCCTTGATAGGTTGCCTCGCACAGGGTCGTGCCGGCATTGCCCCATTTGAAATCTGCGTTCCGATTCAGGTCAACCCCATCCTGATCAAACCACAGGCCACTGCTACCGGGTTGCTGGCAATTGCTGGGGGCGTTGGCATGCAGGTTCTTGCGTTGCAAATAAGGGGCATCGCCACCCTGTTCTACCCGGGCCCGACCATCCGGGTTGGCCACCGGCACCACCCACATCTCACTACTATTTACGAGCACGGTAATTTCAGCATCGACGCCATAGCCCTGCACCAACCAGTCAATCCAGCGCCACGCCATCTCACTGGTGCTTAGTTCGCGAGCGTGAATAGCCGCCATCAGAAAGAAACGGGGTTTATCGGTGTTGGGCGAGAGCGCGCAATCGCCGGGCCGTAGCTGAGTGATGCAGATTGCCTTCAAGTCATGCCCGTCTGCCTGACCTTGTTGCTTGCGCCAAGATTGGCCATAGGTGACGACTTGGGCCAGTGTCGGGTGTGTGGCAGCCACATCAGCCAAATGCTGCTCGTGTTCGGCCACGGTGCGGTAGCCGCCGTTGTAAGTAAATGGGGCAAATGCATTGCGGGCCGGGCTGTTTTGCTGCGCGATCTCGACCGAAAACCCGCGTGCGCGTAGTTGCGCTGCAATGGTCTCGTTGCCCAGCACCAAGAGATCGCCTTTGTCACGCGCTTCTAGCACGTCTACACCGGTAGCCAACAGCCGCGCCACATCGGCAGGTGCTACATCCACACGCAGCAGCAGCAACTCACTGGATGCGGATTGTGGCGGTAGGCTTTGAGTTGCCTGGGCCTTGTTGAAGGACACAGTGGCTGCAAACAACCCAACATTGATCAGGACGAGCGCGAGTATGGCCCGGAGAAATCTGTTCACCATAGGTGTAAATTCTGTCTAGAAGGACGTTATTCGATTTTATACAGCGGCACGCGCCGGTTTTCACTGCCGCCGCTGTTGGGAAAATAGTAGGGCACATCGAGCTGGCCGACTTCGGTCAGCGTAAATTGATCGCGCAAAGTTTGGATCGATTCGGCCAGTTCTTTGCCGTCGTCCAGCAGAAACACTGGTCTACCTTCGCTGTGCAAAGCGCGCACCAATTTAGTCAGTTGCTCCGGGGTATATCCGGCAGGCCGGAATGACAGGCGTTGTGCGTGCAAATCGACTGCGCCACTGTTTAATGAACAGGCAATCACGGCGTTTTCGGGGGTGAGTGTGGCTAGTATGTCGAAGGACTGGCGTTGTTCGCGCACCAAATACCCAAACGCGCCAAAGCCGCGGGTGATGGGCAGCATAATCGTTTCGATCGAGCGTTGGAGCAATAGGAAGCAAACAAGAACGATGAGCACCGTCGCACCTGCCAAACGCAGCTTGCCAGAGGTGATTTTTTGGATGAGCGTCACGAAGCCGATCGCCGCCCACAAATAGACGATTGGGAAGATCGATAGCAAGTCGCGCTGGCGCAGGTATGAATAGAGCATGTGAAAGATCAGCACTGGCAGCACATAACTCAACAAGATCAGCGACATGCGGCGCTGGCTGCGCCACAACCCGATCAGGCCAATCAATATGAAGGGCACCAGCAGCCCAAACTCGCGATACCACAGCAGTTCACCACCTACCCGCAGCACGGTTTGCGGCAGCAGCGCCAGACTGAAGTGCTTAAGTTCATCCGACCCGGTTTGGAAGGCGCTGCCGAACGCCACGGCGTGATAAGCCAAGGTCGGTAAGGCGGCGAGGGTGGCGCAGAGAGAGGCGATGATGAGACGGGGGACGGATGACGAACGACGAATATCCATCCTCCGTCTTCCATCTTCCGTCCCCCGTCCTTCGTTGTCTAATATGAGCGCCAACGCTATTGCAGGCGCTATCAGCACCTGGGTGTAGCGGATGCCGAAGGCGATGCCGATGCATAGGCCGGCGAGAGCGAGGAGCACGAGGCGTAAAGCGTAAGGCCTGGAGCGTGGGGGGAATGACACTTCGCGGGTGAGGGGATCGGGTGTGGCTGACTGTTGACTCCTGATTGCTAAAACGAGTGCAAGCAACGAAAAGAGTTGTGCCGCGATATCGGCCATCGGGATGAGTTGCCATTCAATCTGCTGGTAGGACGTGGCGGTCAGAAAGATGGTGAGCGCGACGATAGCCCAATCCCTTATGACCAAGCGCACCAGCCACCCAACGACCAGCAACGACACTATGCCCAGCACGGGCGTGAGCACAAACACGCCGGTCTCGCCGTCGAGCAAGTACGCCAAGCCGGTAAAGACGGCGTAGGCTGGGGGCCATACGGTGGGCGCGGTGCGCGTGACATCCGTCGGTAGCTTGTAGCCGATATGCACGACCGGTTCGCTGGGAATTTCTAGAGCATAGGTCAGGCGAACGAGTGGGAAGGAGTGAAATACACTCCCATGCGTGGCTAGATCAATGCCCATTTGGGTATAGGCATAGGGATCGCTGCCGCTCACGCCATGGGTGCGCAGACTTAGCCCGGTCCAGAGTGACCATGCGATAGACAGCCCGACGAGTGCAGCTGCGCCCAGCTTCACCAGCGCGGCATCGGACGATAGCGCCATACGACAGCTCAACACCAGCCCATAGCCTACCCCGACCAACAGCGCCAGAGTTGGGTTAAACAAGGTACTGAACGGCTCGGGCACGCGGTATTCACCGTGCAATAAGTAATTCGCCAGCCCAATAAGCACGCGCACGGCGATGGTGAGGTAGACGAGTAGGAGAGGGGTGAGGGCGAAGAGCGAGGGGCGAGATCCGAGGGGCGCCTCACGCCTCACGTTCCACGCTCCACACCCTATGCTCGGCAGCAACATGAGCCCCATCAACAGCCAGCCCACCCACAGCGGCCAGCGATGGATGCTGGTGACAGCGGCCATGCCCAACAAGTGCAGTCCCAGCCAGGGGAGAAGGATAATCCACAGAGACACACGGAGAGGCACAGAGGCATTATTTCCGGGAAACTTAAGGGGTTGGGGTGCGAACGCCAGCATGTGCGCGGCTTGCTGGAGCCACTGGCTATCTTTGGCCAAACGCAACCAGCGCCAGGCGAAGGGGAGTATGGCCACGCCGGCGGCCATCAGCCAACCGATGCGCCAGCCGAGAATCGGCAGCGCCAAAATGCGCCCAACCCCCACGGCCGCCAGCAGCAGGCCAGCGGCGATCTGCGCTAGCCCCGTGCGGTTGTCGGTGCGGCGCAGCGCAATCAACCAAAGCACGGCCCAGATCACGCCTGCCAGAACCACCCCCCACAAACGGGGGCTGGCGGGCTGGGTGATGCTGGTAGGGTCGAGCCAATAGGCAAGACGAAAGAAATTGGAAGGATTCATCAAGGTGTTGGATGGAGCGCGTCACGTACGGCACTGTTCTCACCTTGGGAAATTATACGGATTCGATACCCGGTGAAATAGACTCAACCCAAACGGGGGCCAAAGCGATCTGCCCACCCTGCTCAAACGTGCAGAGCAGGGCCAAAAGCTCCTGCGTCAGCAACGCTACGAGATACGCTCCGAAGTTGCGCAAGAATCTCGCGTTGCAGTGGAGGCACAATGGAGTGCCGTTTTGGCTGTCTCCTTTGGCTCTTTGCCTGCTGGTGCCAGCATGAAAGCGCACTTCGCTATGTTTTTCGAGCTCGCCGGCGGTCGCATCTCATTACAACGCAACTACGATTGCTTCGAGCCTTGGTAGGCTGGCCCGCATGCGAATCGCCTCATCGCACATCGCCTCAAGTAAAATCGCCGCGCTATGGCAATTACGATTACGCAAACCAAGCTCACTGGCGTAGTGATTATTGAACCCGAAGTCCGTGGCGATGCGCGCGGCTTTTTTTACGAGAGTTATCGCAAGCAACACTTGGAACAGGCCGGGATCTACGTGGATTTTGTGCAAGACAATCACTCCAAGTCGGTCAAAGGGGTACTGCGTGGGTTGCACTATCAAGACATGCGCCAGCCGTTGGTGAAGCTGGTGCGCTGCACACAGGGTGCGGTGCTGGATGTGGCGGTCGATCTGCGGGCGGGATCGTCTACGTTGGGCCAATGGATCGCCGTAGAGCTGAGCGCCGAGAATTGCAAGCAGATTCTGGTACCGGTGGGGTTCGGGCATGGTTTTTTGGTACTGAGTGATGTGGCCGAGCTGCAATACAAATGCTCGGATTATTACGTCGCCCAGACCGAAGGTGCCATTGCCTGGAACGACCCCGACCTGAACATCGATTGGGGCGGCATCAGTGCACCGACGCTCTCAGCCCGTGACCAGACGGCAATGAGCTTTAAGCAATATTTGGACAATCCGGCGTTTGCAATCTAACAAAAACAGGACACGGATTCTGTTCGCAAACATAGCTGAGCTGAATAGGACGCGGATTTATCGGATAACAGGATTTCTAGGATCAGATCCTCCTACGTATCCTGTCATCCTGAACATCCGCGTCCTATTTCCGTGTGGATCTGTGTTCATCCGTGTCCAACCTCTCGCAGAGTTGTTGTTCCAATTCGTTCAGCCGTTCGGCGTAGGCTTGGGTTTGGAAGACGGTCACGGTCATGATGAGGGCATCTTCGCGGTTATCCTGGTAATAGGCCTTGCGGCGACCGACTTCCTCGAAGTTGTATTTGCGATAGAGATTTTGAGCGGCCTGGTTGCTGACACGCACCTCTAAAGTAGTGTTGATAGCCTGAATCTGTTGCGCCACGCGCAGCATATTTAATAGCAGTAACTCACCCACACCCCGACCACGCCACTCCGGATGGGAGGCAATTGTGGCGATATGGGCCTCATCGACCATGAGCCACAGACCAGAGTAACCCAAGACCGGCGCGGACTTGATCTCTGGCCCAGGTGCTGTGGGCAATCGCAGTAGTCGTTGCCACCAACTCTGGGGTGCAATTTGGGTTTGATTGATTAATAAGCTGCGGCGGGTCACGAAAAAATAAGCCTTAGGGTTTTCGATCAACTCGTAGCGGTAAGCACGTTCGGGCCAGGCCAGCGGAAACGATACTTGCTCAATGGCACTCACTTCGGGCACATCGTCCAAACTCATCCGCTCGACCTGGAACGGTGGTATTTGCAGTATATTGATGTCAGCGGCACCACTCATAATCAGATTGTTTTACTTCAAGATTCTTCTTTTGGATAGATAGGCGTCAGCGTAGCGGCATCGTCGATGTCGCCTTGTTGCCAACGCGCGTAGGCGATGTCGGCTAGCACCCCGGCTCGGCGCACATTGAGCCAAGCGGGTGCAACAGCAGCGCGTGCCGAAATCATTGCCAGTAACGTGGCGGGTAAATCGCCACACACCCAAGTGTTAGGCTGGATCTGGTCGACAAAGGTTTTGTGGTCGTAGATATGCCAATCGCTTTGGCCCGATGTTGATTTGCGCAGAGCCAAATCAAACAACGGCACATGTTCGACCCGCTCGTAGCGATATACGGCCACTCGACTCCGTCCAGCCTCCACTACTGCGTAAATCGGCACATCATGATTAGGTTGGGCATACGCAATCGCCTGAAAGGCGCTCACGCCGATGAGTGGCAGGTTGTTGGCCACGGCCATCCCTTTGGCAATCGCCAAGCCACACCGCACGCCGGTAAATGAGCCCGGCCCAATCGCCACGGCCACAGCACCGATGTCGTTGGCTTGCAATTGGCAGGCAATCAATAAATCGTGGATGCGCGCGCTGATCATAGCCGTGTGCTGTCGTTCGCATGGCCAGGTGCTTTCGGCCAACACCGTATGTGCATCCCGTAATGCAATACTGGCGCGGCGCGTGCAGGTATCGATGGCCAGTAATACGCGTGGGGCGGGCGGCGCATCGGGCGTGGAGCGAGGGGCGTGAAGCGTGGGGCGAGTATCCATTCTCTAGTCTTTAATCTCTACTTTCTACTCTCTACTTTCAACTGATCCCAAACACATCCTTGCGCAGTGCCTGGAGCAATTGCCAGGTTTGCTCGGATTGGGTGGAGAACGTGATCTGGCGTTTGGTTGGGCTGGCCACATCGATCTGAATCCGCAATGTATCGGGCGGCAGCATGGCTTCGGCGCGTTCGGCCCATTCCACCAAGGTTACGGCCTGATC
>JANMVQ010000332.1:0-8418 GCA_031392845.1 Chloroflexota bacterium | reverse complement strand
CTATGCAGAGGTATTGAGTATCGTGCCGATTGGCACCCAACTCATCAACTCCGTGATTGTCACGCTTACGGTCAGCGTGGGTCAGCTTTTGACAAGCATTCTGGCGGGATATGCCTTTGCCCGTATCCCATTTCCTGGGCGCGATACGCTGTTCAGCGCCTATCTTGGGACACTCATGGTTCCATTCGCTGTGCTGCTTGTGCCGATGTATCAACTTATGATCTGGTTTGGCTGGGTCGATCATTTGGTTGCGCTGACGGTGCCGTGGCTATTCACGGCATATGGCACATTCTTATTGCGGCAGGCGTTTATGGCGTTGCCCAAAGAGTTGGAAGAAGCCGCTTTGATTGATGGCACCAGCCGCTGGGGAGCACTTTTCCGCATTTATGTGCCATTGGTATACCCAGCCCTGGCCACATTGGGGACGATTACCTTCTTATATTCATGGAATAGCTTCACATGGCCACTAATTGTGATCAATAACCGCGAATTGAAGGTAGTGACGCAGGGATTGATGGATCTTCAGGCGCTCTATGGCGGCACGCGCTTAGATTTGGTGATGGCCGGCTCGGTGATGGCCGTGCTGCCCACATTGTTAATTTATTTGTTCTTTCAACGCTATTTCATCGAAGGTGTGGCGTCATCGGGCATGGGCGGACGCTAAATAGATCGGGTGCAAGGCGTGGCCGTATTTATTGTCCCGGCTTCTCCCAGCTTTCGCGGGAATCTAAAGCCATTACCCTCCTGGCGTCGTATGATGGCAACGACATCTTTCGCGGAAGCTTTGCGGTTGCGGTTGACCCCGACGGGGTGGCAAGACCCCGTCTCTGGCTCCCGCTGCTTGCAAGATAACAGTGGTGCTGCTTAGGAATCGGTTCTACCGACCTTAGCGGGAAAGTTGTCATTCCAACCCCGTAGGGGGGAGCCGAAGGTCCCTGGTACGTAAATCGCGCTCGATTCGTCACAGGGATGCCTCGCTCTGCTCGGCATGACAGTGTTTCTTCCCGGTAAAACCGGGAGAGCTGTGGCAAGAAGCGTCCGCCACTCCCAGCAAATGCACTCGATTAGGCATACCAATTTGTCTTTTCAAGTGGAAGCTCCATAATTAATTAGCGGCGGATTGCTGCATAGAACGTCGTGATTCAGCCTTCAAGTGTTATGAAGGTCTCTGATTTCAGGATTCAGTTTATTGTCCTAGCTTCACGGAGCATAAAGTGTTTCACAAAATAATAGGATCGACCCTCACTGCCATCGTCTACCGAATTGGCGTCACGCGCGCGATCAGCCGTGCACCATTCGTGATGATGATGGGACTGCTCATCTCAGTGCAACCCTTGGGCGCAGCAAGCTTATCCGTCCCGCCGCAACCGCCGGTGATAGCGCCACATACGCTGCCCATCCCCGCGCCCTTCGCCTCTTCGCCTCTCGCCCCCGCGCCCCGCGCTCCCCTGCTCAACCTCGACAATATTGAGATGCGCGAGGAGACGCTGCCTGCCGGGACGGCCGGCATGATGGCCGAGTATGTTGCCGATGCTGAAGGCGCGGTCTATCTGTTAGGCGGCTACCGCACCGACCCGAACACAGCGGCCCTGCAGCTATCGACCGATATCTGGCGTTACAATCCGGTGCGCGACCGGATGAGCGTGATTGGGCAACTGCCAGTTGGTTTGGCCTTGGCCGCTCATGTCTATGTTCCGGAGGCGGGGTTGATCTATCTGTTTGGCGGCATCGAACAGAATGGCGGTTCGATTGTCGAGAGCACGGCGATCCGCATCTACAACGTCAACACCGGTGAGCTGACGACATTGCCCAACCCAACCCTCAGCGCGCGTGTGCGCGGCTCGGCTGCTTTTGTCCGCTCACTCAACAAGATATTTGTCTTTGGCGGTGTGAATACCGTGCTGCCTCTGACGCCTGGCACAACAAACGATGGCACCTACTTCAGCTACGATCTGACCAGTGGCGCCATCCAGACCGGCAATCTGCCATCGATCAGCGAACCTAGCAATATCTGGACGGGCGCCTACTATATGCCGCTCTCCTATCCGAACGTCCTCAACCCAGAAGAGCAGACCAAGACCACCGTGCTAGCCAGTAACTATATTCTGGTGTTGGGCACACGTGGCTATGCCATCTTCGACCCGGTTACCCGGACTTTCCCCGACGCCAAATCTTCGATCACCAACAATCGCATATTGGGAGCCGCCGTAGCCTTTGTGCCGGGTCTCACCCGCTTCTGGGTGGCGGGTGGCTATGGTTCACTCAACGTTGATGTGAATTGTTGGAAGACCGAGATCAGCACGGCTGATACCCAAGTCGCGCTCAATGCAATCCCACTGACGGGTAATCCGGGCAGCGCGGCTGATGTGATTGCCGGGACGCAAAACGATGCTTCGGCCGTCTATGTCCCCCAGTTGGATCGAGTCCTCATGTTCGGCGGTTTCTTGGCTCCATCTACCAACGAGTCGGACCTGTATTGTGGCGAAGGCCGTTGGCCGGATGCACCTAAAGCCACCACCTACAGCCGGGCCATCTATTCGGTCAGCCCGGAGTACAACCAGGTCTCGCCCGATCCGAGCCCATCGGCACTTGGCCCCAGCACGATCACCAACCCGGTGATTGGCACCCCGCTTGATATTACGGTTGCGCGGGCAAATACCCAAGAATCGTTTGCGGTGGCCATCCAAGCCGCTTATAAGACTGGTCAGAGCGATGCGCTGGAGCTGCGGATCGTCAAGATGGTGACCGAGACCACCCCGGCCTCCGCGCAGGTGCAGTTGAGCATTATGATCCCTGAGGACATCAGCCCGGCCTTGGATGAACGCAGCAAGCAGGTGTTGGGCATCTGTGTTCTCAGTTTGACCCGCCCAACGCTGCCCCCCAACTGCAGCGAGATTGGGGTGACCATGAAGCCGGGCAACCTCAAAGGCACGATCACTCGTGTGATTACCGATACGCTTGGGCAAGCCCAAATCCAACCGGTGTTCGGTGCCGAATTGGAATTGCGCGATGCCGATAATGGCTTGGTCACCACGACTCTGACCTTGGTGGATGGCAGCTACGATTTCTGCGGGGGTGGGAGTTTTTGCCTGGCCATTGGGCAGTACACCCTGAACATCTCAAAGAAGTATGTCAGCAGCGAATTCCCCGACCTGAATGCCCGGTTCATCCATCTGCCCCAGGCAGTGGCGGTAGAAGTGCAACCGGCATTGGCCGTGACCCAGAACGCCACCCTGCAGGTGACCCGGGTCTTGGGTCCGACGGTCAAGGCGTTGCAGGCCAAGCACAACAAGCGCCTGGGCGACACCATCGGCACCTTTCTGGCGTTTGACCACCTGAAAGGGAAGGCCGGTGTGCCGACCCTACCGGTGGTCACCAATACCTTCACCGTCGAAACGCAGGACTTCGGGCCAGGGTTTCCCACCGCCCAGGTGAAGTTTGAATTGAACAACGCCAGCATACTGGGCACCAAGAATCCGGATGGCAGTTATTCAGCGGTCATTGACCTGACCCCGGAGCTGATCTCTGGCACCAATCGGCTGCGGGTCACTGCCTATGACAATCAGAACCCACCCTTGGCCACCTCGCGTGATTTTGTGGTCAAGGCAGTGCGGGCCAAGCCCATTATCCCAATCACCGGGACGGTGGCGAGCTATATCAATTTGGTGTCGATTGTCTGGAATCCGATCCGCGAGACGTATATGACGCGGGTGTTGGTGCCCAGCGGATTCCGTTGGCCGGAGAACCCGCCGTATGCGCTCGATCTAAAGTTGTTTAGTTTATACAGCCGGGTCAGCGCCGACGTGGAGATTCTCGACGAATACAACCTTACTGATTGGAACTCGAATGGCAGTGGCGGCATCCTGATGCAGTTGCTCTCACCCAGCCGCGACGAGGGCATCTTTGGGCCGAAGTTTAAGGTGACCACCCCATTTGATCCCAACACCGGTTATGACGCCTTTGTGGTGCGGGCGCCCCCCATTAATTTATGCTTGTTTGGGTTGCCCAAGTGTGGGAAATGGATTCGCATCTATGGGGTTGCTTTCAAAAAGAGTTTTGAGCTGGGGCCGGCGTCCGCCTCTATCGATCTCACTGTGGGCATCTTCGGCCAGTATCGGGCGAACTTGCTCATCCAGGGCCGGTTGCGTGGCGACAACTATCAGATTGAAGAAATCCGCTTTATTCCCCAACCCAACATTGGGCTGGGGGCAGGCCTCACCGCGACGGTCCAAGGCAAAGTCAAGATGCCGGCTTTTATCCCCGACATTTCATTTTCGATTGGTGCGGGAGCGATGCTAGAGGCGTGGTTGGCCTATAACCAACCGATTGTCTATAAGCCGGAGCGTAGTCCGACGACCTATCTAGACACGCCGTGCGTTAACTTTAGAGCTACTGCAGAAGCATGGTTTAAGGTGAAATTCTTTACGTTCAGGACACCGAAGTGGGATATCGTGAATGTAGATGTGCCCAGTGGTTGCACGCGCCAGATCAACGGAGTGGCAACGGTGGCCCTGGGAACACAGGCCGCGAACGCCGACACCATCCCCGATCTGATGCCACTGCCGGTGACAGCCATCTCCACCCCCAATCGATACGCCCTCATGCGGCTATGGGTGGACAAGAAGACCGATCTGCCCGCCGAAACTGAGACCGATCTGGCCTTTAAGTATCAGGACAACGACACAGTCCCGTTTAATGGCCATATTGCTGCCAGCGTGGGCGCGATGGACCCGGCCGTGGCGTTCATTACCAAAGATTTAGTGCACTCGGACTTGCAGGCGTTGGCGGTGTGGTCGCAGATCAACCCGGCGATTGCCATTACCGCTAACTCGGGCCTGACCGCAACCCTGGCGGCCCAAGAGATCTATGCCGCTTTCTGGAAGGTCGCGGGGGGTTGGAACGCCCCCATCCGGTTGACGACCAATGCAGTGAGCGATGGGCGACCGGTGCTGGCCAGCAATCCGGCCACCGGCGAGGTGCTGGTCGCCTGGGTGCGCGATGCGGATGGCAACCCGCAGACGATGGGTGATCTGTCAATCGTGACCCGCCACTGGAGCGGCAGTGTGTGGGATGCGGAGCAAATCGTCGCCCATCAAGCCGGCAGCGCCGATATGGAGCCAGCCATCGCTTATTCAACCGACGGCAGCCAGGCTTGGGTGGTGTGGGCACGCGACCACGATGCTGCTTACGCTACGAATCCCGATCGTCATCTGAACTATGCCGTATGGAACGGCAGCACTTGGTCTGCGCCGACAGAACCGTCTACTTGGCCGAGCGGTGCGATCAGTCCACGATTGATCTTCTCGTCCATTAGCAGTAAGCCGTTGGTCGTCATGCTGGCGCGGACGGATCCCGGCCCGGATGAGGAGGGTCGTCCCGGTGGAGCAGCTGGCATCGGGGTGGGCAACCGCCTTTATGCAGCTTGGTGGGGCGCGTCTGCCACAGACTGGAACGTGCAGGCGGTGGGTGACACCCGTGCCGAATCGCCGCAGGTCATGCTGGTCAGTGATGACCGTGCTTTGATCCTGTTGCGCAGCTTTGGCAGCGGCGATAACGACCCAGCCAGCCGAGGTCGGGTGGCTGCGGCGGAAGGTGAGCTCAATCCCAGCAGTGCGCGTTGGGTCTCGCCCGGTCCGCTCACCGTCGGCGATACCCCGATCTGGCAGATCAGCGGCATGAGTATTCCCTTGACGGGGCCGAATGATGGCAGCTTTGGGCTGAACATGATGGCCGTACAAGAGAATGTCGATCTACCGGTCAATCGGTCACGCGCCCTGTCGCCCAGCGCCCCCGCAGTGGTGCAGACGGCGGAGCACGTGACCGCCCAATTCGTGGGTGGCACCGCCAGCACGGGTGTGCTCGAGCTAAATCCAGCCACGAATGGGGTCAACCTGGCGGTTGAAGATGTCAGCGCCAGCAACCCACGCCCAGTCATGGGCGAATTGGTCACCATCACGGCCCGCATACGCAGCAAAACTGTGCGGCCCATGACCGAAGCCGGCAACACCCATGTGGACATGTTTTTGTATGTCAATCACTTTGCGAACCAACCAGACTGGTTGGACGTTACTGCCTACGATGGCGAGTTGCTCTTTAACGAGAGCTACACGTTCACCCTACACTATCGTAGTTCTGGCAAGCCGGAGAATGTCATGGCTGAGCTGCAATACCAAGGTGACCTGAACAAGAACGACAACGATGGCTTTCTGCAAGTAGGGGCATTGCCGCCACCCCAAGTGGCGCAAGCACAGTCAACCCACGCGCAAGCAAGCAACGCTGGTCTGAGTTGGTCACCGCCGGTCAGCGATACCGGACACTACTGGACGTATCGTATTTATCGCGGGCCCACTGCGGATGGCCCTTGGACGCCGATTGGTTATTCCGCTGTGCCGGCCTATACCGACCTGACGCCTTCCGCCAGCGAGTTGTACTATGCCATCGAAGCCATGGACGAGAACAATCGTCGTTCACAGAAGTCGATGGTGACCCTGATCCCGGCGCCGGTGGCGGACTTCAGCGCGGGGACGACCAATGGCAAGGGCCCGTTGACGGTGGGGTTCACGAACAGCTCAACAGGCACGGCGACCCGTTGGGAGTGGGACTTTGGCGATGCTGAGACAAGTATCGAGCAGCACCCAACCCACGTCTTTAACCAGGCTGGGGTGTATAAGGTCATGCTGACCGCCATTGGGCCAGGTGGGAGCGACACGATGACCCGGCTAAGCTACATCACCGTGACGGGGTTGCGGAGTGTGTTCATGCCCTATACGCTACGCCGCTAATAGTGCCATACAGTCGGGTAAACCGCGAATCCCGCCAATCCTCGCCAATTGATTGGCGGGGATTCGGCGCGATTCGCGGAATTCGTTAGTTTATGACGGTTACCGCCCAAGCAATGGGAGATACAGGCTATGTGCGGTATGGATCGTTGCGGCATACACCAGTGATTCATTACCGGCGTGGTCGCGATACTTCACAAAGACGGATGCCAATCCACCTTTCTGACTCAACGTCCAGGGTGCGCTGGGTGCATACGGTTCCCACACCCCGCCCTGCATATCCGAGCGCTCGCTGATCATCATGTCCGCCAACCCAGTGGGGCTGTCCGGGGCAGGGGCCATGAAGTCATCGCCGAGTTCGGCCTTGTCATGCGGGTCGATGCTATCCGACGCGATTAGTGTTAGTGAGACGGTTTGCGAAGCCGTCGCTTCTGCGCCGTTGTTGATCAGTAGCCCACCATGGGGCGGGATAAAGTCGACATTGGTCGTCGCGCACGTTTCGGGTGACAGCAATGAGTCTTCAGCGCTGGTATCGGTGGCAATGATGCTGTAGCAATAGGTCTGCCCGTTCAGCGCGGTCGTGTCGGTAAACACCCCTGTGGGTGGCTCTTGGGTCGCGATCAACTGCGCGTCACCTTGAGCCGCCGCAGTGCCTAGGGCAAACGTACTGGTGCGCAACAACTGGGTCGGTGAGACCACCGTGGTTCGATACACGCTGATGCGCTTATACAGCGGATCAAGCACATACTTCAACCAGTTCTTGTTCGCACCCGGCCAAACCACGGTCCAGGGTGGGATCACTTTGCCGGTGTCTGGCTCAAGTGGGTTCTTGTCACTTCCATCAGGCTTGCCATCTCCATCTGTATCAGGGTTACAGGGGTTGGTGCCCACCCGCAGCTCTAAATAAGTCGGGCTGCCATCTTTGTCGGGGTCGGCTTTGGGATCGGCGTTTGCGCCAGTCAGGCAGGGGAAGTGTTGCTCCCAATCATCCGGCAAGCCATTTTGATTGGTATCGCCGCCTTTGCCGTTCAGGTGAAATGCCAGCACTGCCTCGCGGGTAAAGCTGCCAGCGATAGCGCTATTGCCCACCGCTTTCACCAGCACTGGATATGAGCCAGACAAACTGGTGTGATAGAACCAGTTGCCATAAGCACCATCATTGGCGGCCCCATCACCGTGCAGACCATCGTCATACAGGGTGATGTCGTATTGCTGTGGGTTGCCATCGACCGGCACCGGGCCAGTGATATGCGCGCTGACCGTTGCGCCTTTAATGGGCTTGTTGTCGGTCAACAGTGCAAGGATGTGAATTGGCTCGCCGGGCATGCGCTGATCCATGGGCGTGTCAATAAAGGCATTCATCGTCACTGCGGTCTTGATGGCCCCTTGCACATAGTAGGCCGGTAGCAGCCCGCCTACGCCCTGATTCTTGTTGCCCGCCGTGAGCACCCGCAGCTTCCATAGACCGGCTTTGGGCGTGCTCACCCGCCAGATGCGATGATACTGATCAGCCTGCGTGATGGGCACCACACTGCCATCGCCGTCAAACAGTTGGGATGTCTCCAGATCAGGTAACCAGCTGAGTGAGATCACCATCTCGGAGGCGTTGGCTTCGACTGGGATCGGCATATCCTCCAAG
>JANMVQ010000282.1:0-2997 GCA_031392845.1 Chloroflexota bacterium | reverse complement strand
TGCTCAGTCAAGCGGAAGAAATCAGCAAGATGCTAGGCGGTCTCAAGCGCTCACTGCAATCCAAGCGCTGACCGCCGCAGATTTCCCACTATCACTCAGCACAAGCCACTACGCACAAATCACTGTCCACGGCGTGGATGTATTCAAGCCTCAGACCGGCGAAGTTATCAGCAATGGGGCTGACGGCATTGCCTGCTGGTTCATCGACACCGACTACAACGAAGAAAGCTTCTTCGTCCGGCAAGCCTACTTCCTCGGGGCCAACGACCCGTATAGCGCGCTCAAGACCACGCTCAAAGCCGAGATCAACGAAGAGGCGTGGGCGACGCTCAACAGCGACACCTCACGCCCGTTCGACAAGCCCAAGTCCGGGCGGATCGCGGTGAAAGTGATTAATCATCTGGGGGACGAGGTGATGAAGGTGTTTAGGGTGAATTGATGGATGTGCGATTTACGACCACCCATGCTATTACGGCCGATCTCACGGCGATTGAGCGCACACGCGGCTTTCTCGAGGCAGCAGCCTTGTCCGAGATGTGGATCAGCCGGATGAGCCAACGCGCGTTGCTGCTGGAAGCACATCACACCACACATATCGAAGGCACACAGCTCAGCATTGAACAAGCCGAGCGCCTGTGGGCGGGGCAACAAGTGCTGCATGCCCAAGTAGATGACGTGCGCGAGCTGTTGAACTACCGCGACGCATTTGGTCTGGTGTCGAGTTATTTGGAAAGCGGGGAGCCGATCACTGAAGTATTGATCCGCGAAATTCATCGCCGACTTGTTGTGGGTGTTCGCGGCGAGCAAGGTGGCCCTGGTACATATCGTGCCATCCAGAATTTCGTCGTCAACAGCATTACGAAAGAGATCATCTATACACCGCCCTCGCCTGAGTCCGTTGCCCCAATGATGCAAGAACTGGTAGATTGGCTACGTGCCGAAACTGCCATTCATCCAGTACTAATCGCGGGTGTTGCTCAATTTCAACTGGTGCACATACACCCGTTTTTGGATGGGAATGGACGCACCTCGCGCCTGTTATCTACGCTGTGCCTATATCGGGCGGGTTATGACTTCAAACGGCTGTTTACCCTCAGCGAGTATTACGATCGCGATCGGAGCACTTTTTACAAAGCGCTGCAAGGCGTGCGCGAGAGCGGAATGGACTTGACCGGTTGGTTGGAATTCTTCGTTCATGGGCTAAGCACGCAATTGACGGAGGTAAAACACCGCGGCGAACAGGCGATTCGTAGCGATGTGCTGGCACGCGAACATGGCCTCAATGAGCGTCAAGCAGTTGCGCTTGATCAGTTGTTGTCGCATGGCCGACTGACCCTAAATGACCTAGAAGCATTGATGCCGGAAGTCAACCGGCGCACCCACCAACGAGACCTGAAGCAAATGGTAGAAAAAGGAGCAATCCGCGAGATTGGCTCTGGCCCAACCGACCCAAATCGACACTATGTGTTAAAGCTATGACAAGCTGTGACACGACACCTATCAGGAATGGCAACCCATGGAATTCCGCATCGCCGATACGTTTACCGACAGCCTCGCCCGACTCACAGGTGAGGAACAAAAGCTCGTCAAGACCACTGCCTTCGACTTGCAACTCAACCCGGCCAACCCCGGCAACAACTTTCACAAGCTGGATCGGGCCAAGGACAAAAACTTCTGGTCGGTGCGGGTAGGCGGCGACATCCGGCTGATTGTGCACAAGACCGCAAATAGCCTGCTGCTGTGCTACGTCGATCATCACGACAAGGCTTACCAGTGGGCCGAGTGCCGCAAGCTGGAGACCCACCCCAAGACCGGCGCGGCCCAGTTGGTCGAGATCCGCGAGACCATTCAGGAAGTGCTGATCCCGGTGTATGTCGATGCGCCTAAGAAGACCGCCGCTAAGAAGCCGGTGCTGGCGCATTTCTCCGAGGAAGCGCTGCTCGGTTACGGCGTGCCGACCGAGTGGCTCAAAGATGTGCGCCGAGCCGACGAAGATGGGTTGTTGGCATTGGCCAATCACTTGCCCGGTGAGGCAGCCGAAGCGCTCTTGGAGTTGGCCACCGGCGGCAAACCGCGCCAGCCGCCGCTGATTACAGCCGCTGCTGCCAACCCCTTCGATCACCCCGACGCGCAGCGCCGCTTCCGCGTGATGAGCAATGTTGAAGAGTTGGAACGGGCGCTGGAATACCCGTGGGAGAAATGGACGGTTTTTCTGCATCCCGAGCAGCGCCAATGGGTGGAACGCGATTACAACGGCCCGGCCCGCGTGTCGGGCTCGGCGGGCACCGGCAAGACGATTGTGGCCCTGCACCGCGCGGTCTATCTGGCCCGCAGTCACACCGAGGCGCGGGTGTTATTAGCCACGTTCTCGGACACCTTGGCCAACGCGCTGCGCACCAAGCTCAAGCGCCTCATCAGCAACGAACCCAGGCTGGCCGAACGATTGGAAGTGCACGCGCTGAATGCCATCGGCGAGCGCTTATATGAGCGGCATTTCGGTCGCCCGCAGATTGCGAAACGCGACCAGATCAAACAGCAATTGACCGATGCGGCCAAGCTGGCTGCGTTGCGCTTCAGTCCCAATTTTCTACTGAGCGAGTGGGAGGACCTAGTCGATGCTTGGCAACTGGATAGCTGGGAGGCCTACCGCGACGTTAAACGTCTGGGCCGCAAGACCCGCCTGACCGAGGCGCAGCGGGCAGCGCTATGGGCGGTGTTCGATGCGGTGCGCAAGCAACTCAAAGCCGCTGGGCTGATCACCCATGCCAGCATGTTCACCCAACTGGCGGCCAACATGGCGGAGCGCCAGCATCCACCGTTTGAGTTTGTCGTGCTTGATGAGGCGCAGGATGTCAGCGTGGCGCAGTTGCGTTTCCTGGCCGCGCTTGGCATCAACCGGGCCAATGGATTGTTCTTTGCCGGCGACCTCGGCCAGCGCATCTTTCAGCTGCCCTTCTCATGGAAGTCGCTCGGTGTGGACATTCGCGGGCGCGCCCG
>JANMVQ010000272.1:0-16629 GCA_031392845.1 Chloroflexota bacterium | reverse complement strand
GATTTCACGAGCTGCAATTTGATTTTAAAGAGCAAGTGGTCACTTTGAAACATGCGCAGGTTTATGTGTGGGTCTGCGAAAAGTGCGGTTTATAGTGGCGTTGTGTACGTCGCAGTGATACCGCCATCTACCATGAACTCGGTGCCGGTTACAAACGAGGATTCGTCGCTAGCCAGAAATAGCGCACCGTAGGCGATCTCTTTGGCCTGACCAAAACGTCCCATAGGGATGTGCACCAAACGGCGTTGCTTCTTCTCCTCGGTGTTCAAGTACTTCATGAGCAATTCGGTCTGCAATGGGCCTGGGCACATGGCATTCACGCGTATATTCTCGCGAGCATGAATGGCGGCCAGCTCACGCGACATACTGAGTACGGCACCCTTACTGGCGGTGTAGGCCAACTGTGGCGTAGCTGCGCCCAGCAGCGCGACAAAAGAAGCCGTGTTGATGATGCTCCCTCCACCCGTGCGTCGAAGTGCCGGGATACCATATTTGCAGCCTAAAAACACGCCTTTCACGTTGACCTGAAAGGTCAGGTCCCACACGTCTTCCGTTGTGTTGATCGCGTCGTCGTCGTCTTTGTGGCTGATACCGGCGTTGTTAAACATGACATTCAACTTGCCGAACGCTTTTTCGGTTTGCGCCACCATATTGTCGCAGTCGGCGGCCTTGCTTACGTCAGCCCGCACGTAGATGGCCTTGCCACCCACGTTGGTGATCGTGTCAACCGTCTGTTGTCCGGCCGCATCGTTGACATCTACAACGCAGATGGCGGCACCTTCTTGGGCAAATAGTATCGCCGTTTCACGGCCAATGCCATTGCCCGCGCCCGTGATGAGGGCGACTTTGTTTTGGAGTCTCATATTGGTTTAGAAGGTTCGGAAGGTTTAGAAGGCTTAGAAGGTTCGGAAGCAACAAAATGTGCAGCTTTCAGAACCTTCTAAACCTTACAAACTTTACAAACCGGATTAAATCCTCTCAAAGTATCGCTTACGTTCCCAGTCCGTCACGAACGCATCGAATTGATTTTGCTCGGTTTTGAAGTGATGGCTGTAGTGTTCGACCACATCCGCCCCAAACATTGTTTTGGTAAAGGCGCTTGCGCCAAACTCGGCGTTGGCCTGACCTAGAGTGTAGTGCACGCGGGGCAAATTTTGGGCCTGATAAACGTCGCCTTCAAAGATAGCGGGTGGTTCGATCTTATTCTCGATGCCATCCAACCCGGAGGCGAGCGCTGCCGCATAGGTGAGGTATGGATTGCAATCTGCGCCAGGGATACGGCATTCGATGCGCAGGCTGCTGCCCTGCCCGACCACGCGATAACCCGCTGTACGGTTGTCATAGCTCCAGGCGAGGCGGGTGGGGGCCCAACTGCCGTCCTCGTAACGCTTGTAGCTGTTGATCGTTGGCGCATAAAAGGGCATGACCTCGCGGGTGTGGCTCAACCAGCCGCCCAAAAACCAGCGAAATTCATCGCTGGCTTCCACCGGGCCAAGCATTTTTTTGCCAGCGAAGATATTCTTGTTCTTGCGCCACAAACTCATATGAATGTGCGAGCTTGAACCGGCCTGTCCGCTAAAAGGCTTGGCCATGAAGGTGACACTGACGCCCAATTGTTCGGCAATCTCCTTCATGCACTGCTTGTAGAGTGTGTGCCGGTCGGCCATGGTCAGCGCGTCGGCGTAGCGTACGTTCACTTCGTGTTGGCCGAGACCAAATTCACCTTTGCTGTTCTCGACCGGGATGCCGCTGTGCTTTAGATGATGTCGCACCAGCGCGGTATATTTGTCTTCGCGCGTGCCTTGCAGAATATGATAGTCCTCCAAATACCAGCCGGCCGGGTTTAGCCCATCGTATTTTTTCTGTGCCGCTTGTTTATAGCTGTCTTCGAAAATGTAGTACTCCAGCTCGGACGCCGCAATCACATCGAAGCCCATTGCTTCAGCACGTGCGATTTGCTTCTTCAAGATTGTGCGCGGGGCCACGGCCGTCAACGTGTGGGTCTTCTCGTGTTCTATATCGCACAGCACAATTGCGGTCTTGTCCAGCCAAGTGGCGATACGCAGCGTATCCAGCGCAGGCAGCATGTGAAAGTCGCCGTAACCCATTTCCCAGTTGGCATATTTGTAACCGGGAATAGGCGTCATTTCCATATCGACCGTCAGTAGATAATCGCAGCCGTGTGTGCCGTGTGCGGCAATATCCTCGACAAAAAACTCTGCATCGAAACGCTTGCCGATCAAACGCCCATAGTGATCGGATGCAGCCACGACCACTGTTTCAATCTCGCCTTTGTTCACCGCTGTTTTTAATTGAGGCAGGGTTAGCATGCCTCGGATCTCAGCCATTTAGTCTCCTGATGCTCTTGACATCGTCACAGTAGATGCGATTATTTAAGCAAACCACAAAATCTACAAATTTCACATCCGTGCAATGTCTGCACAGTTGGCCAATTCTAGGGTTTAATAGCTATCGTGATGGCAAGAACTGACCCCGATGACCAACTAGAGCTACTGGCTCGGGTGGCTGAGATGTATTACAAGAATGGCATGAACCAAACCGATATTGCCAATCGGACAGGTTACTCGCGTTCGATGATCTCGCGGTTACTGACCCAGGCGGTCAAGCAAAAAGTGGTTGAGTTTCATATTTATCACCCTCTCAACCGGTGCACTGAGCTTGAGCGCAACCTACAACAGCGTTTCCAATTAAAAGATGTGCGTGTATTGGCCCGTGGTGCGCTGGATTACGCCGAGATGCTGAGCAAGCTGGGCAAATTGGCTGCACGCGTGATCGAAGAGCAACTGCAAAATCAATTTACGGTTGGGGTATCGTGGGGCACTGCCGTAGCCGCCACAATCAACGCCTTGCGTCCAAAACCGTGCGCTAGTGTGAATGTGGTGCAGATCATCGGCAGCTATGGCACGCCCGATCCAGAGGTGGATGGTCATGAGCTGGCGCGCAAGCTAGCCCGCATTCTGGGTGGCAAATATGCCATCATGCCTGCTCCGTTGGTCGTAGGCTCCGAAATGATGCGTAACGCATTGCTGGCCGATGCACGTGTCAAGCAAATCTTGAATAGCGCACGCAGCATGCAATTGGCATTGGTCGGCATTGGCAGCGTCGAGGCGGGGTTATCGTCTTTGGTGCGGGCGGGTTACATCACGAGACATCATGTGCGTGAGTTGGCCCAGGCAGGTGCGGTGGGTGATGTGTGCGCGATCAATTTTGATGTGGCTGGCAATATCATCGATACCCCTCTTGCGCGTCGCATTGTGGGTATCGATGCCCGCACGTTGCAGGCTGCGCCTACCAAGGTGGGGGTGGCTGGGGGCGAAGAGAAAGCACCTGCTATCTTAGGGGCGGTTCGGGGAAGGTTTGTGAATATCTTGGTCACCGATGAATCGGCGGCCATTGCGATGTTGAAGCTCGTGTAAGAATCGTTTGCGTCGACGTGATCGTAATCGTAGACGCCAACGTGAACGTGATCGTAATCGTAATCGTCGACGTGAACGTGAACGTGAACGTGAACGTAGACGCTGACGTGATCGTAATCGTAATCGTAGACGTGAACGTAGACGCTGACGTGATCGTAATCGTAGACGTGAACGTGAACGTGAACGTAGACGTCGACGTGATCGTAATCGTAATCGTGATCGTAATCGTAGACGTGATCGTAATCGTAGACGTCGACGTGATCGTAATCGTAATCGTGATCGTGATCGTAATCGTAGACGTCGACGTGAACGTGATCGTCTACGCCGACGTGATTAAAATCTAAATACAAAACCATGGCGATAAAAAATAAAGAGAGTAATGATCTTGGCCCGTTGCGGGAACAAGCGCGGGCGTTATTGAACAAGATGCTCTTGATCCGTACGTTTGAAGAAAAGGCAGAAGAGCTGTACATGCTGGGCAAAACGCATGGCACGATGCACCTATCAATCGGGCAAGAGGCGGCGGCCGTAGGCGCTTCGGCAGCATTGAAAGAGGGTGATTACTTGCTGAACACCCATCGTGGTCATGGCCACTGTCTGGCCTGGTTTGGTGCGGACGTGAACGCGATGATGGCGGAGTTTCTAGGCAAAGAAACTGGGTATTGCCGGGGGCGAGGTGGCAGTATGCATATCGCAAATGTCGATACCAATAATCTAGGAGCGAATGGCATTGTTGGTGGTGGCATTCCCATGAGCACCGGTGTGGGCTATAGCATCAAACTACGCAAGACCGACCAAGTTTGTTTCACCGTGTTTGGTGATGGTGCCAACAACGAAGGTGCATTTCACGAGAGCCTGAATATGGCCTCTATTTGGAAACTACCGGTAATTTACTTCTGTGAAAACAACCAGTATGCCATGAGTATGGCGATTGAGAAAAGCGCGGCGATAGACCGCATCAGCAAGCGCGCGGCTAGCTACAGTATGCCCGGGGTAACAGTTGATGGCAACGATGTGCTGGCGGTATATCAGGCGGTCTGTGAAGCTGTTACGCGCGCGCGCCGAGGCGAAGGCCCGACCCTCATCGAGGCGTTGACCTATCGCTGGAAGGGCCACAGCCGCAGCGACAAACAGGCCTACCGTACTCGCGACGAAGTGGCCGAGTGGCAGAAGCAAGACCCGATTCGCCGCTGGGCACTCCGGCTGAATTTGACTGATGCGCAATTGGACGCCGAGCGCGAGAGCGCTGCCCAGCGTATCGACGAAGCTATTGCCTTTGCCGAGGCCAGCCCGGAACCGAGCGTGGACAATATTTTGGACGGAGTTTACGCGTAGGGTGTGAGGCGTGGGGCGTGGAGCGAGTAGCCGCTTTACGCCTCACGCTTTACGCTCCACGCCCATCGAAAAATGCGTGAACTAACTTACGTTGAAGCGTTGAAAGAAGCGCTCCGTCAGAAAATGCAATCTGACGAGCGGGTGTTTTTGTTTGGTGAAGATATCGGGGTGTATGGCGGCGCGTTCGGGGTGACGGCTGGTTTGATCCAAGAATTTGGCGAGGATCGTGTCCGTGACACCCCTATCAGTGAGGCGGCAATTGCAGGGATGTGTGTCGGCGCAGCGGTGGCAGGCATGCGCCCGGTTGGCGAAATTCAATTTATGGATTTCGTGACACTAAGCATGGAGCAGTTAGTCTTACAAGGCGCAAAAATCCGCTTTATGTTTGGGGGCAAAGCGACGGTGCCATTTGTGCTGCGGATGCCGGCGGGTAGCGGCACAGGCGCGGCGGCTCAACATAGCGAAAGTTTGGAAAATTGGTTTGTGCATGTGCCGGGATTAAAAGTCGTCATGCCGAGTAACCCGTATGACGCAAAAGGGCTGCTCATGGCGGCGATTGACGACCCCAACCCGGTCATTTTTATTGAGCACAAACTGCTCTATAAAATGAAAGGCCCAGTGCCAGAGGCGCCTTATACCGTGCCGATCAGCCAGACCAAGATTGCGCGTGTGGGCACGCATGTTAGTGTGGTTGCGACCTCGATCATGGTGGTCCGGGCGCTGGAAGCGGCAGATGTGCTGGCCAAAGAGGGTATCGAGCTGGAAGTGATCGATCCGCGCACGCTGAGCCCATTGGACGACCAGCCGATTATCGAAAGTGTGAAAAAGACGGGCAAGGCACTGGTCGTGCACGAGGCGTGCCAGACGGGCGGCTTTGGGGGTGAGGTGGTGGCGCGTATCGCGTCGAGTGAAGCCTTTGATTATTTAGAAGCCCCGATAAAACGCTTGGCGGGCCTCGATATTCCCATTCCCTACAACCGCAATCTGGAACGCGCAACCGTGCCGCAAGTCGAAAATATTGTGACCGAGGCGCGTAAGTTGGCGCAAGGAAAATACTGAATTGAATTGAGAATGAAGAAGGCAGAAGGCAGAAATAAAAGCGTTCTTTTCTTCATTCTGCCTTCTGCCTTCTCAATTTCGCAAAGATGAAAGCCGTAATCATGCCCAAGCTGGGCTTTACCATGACCGAATCCACGATTGTGCAGTGGATGAAGCACGAAGGTGACTCCGTGCAGCAGGGCGAGCCGATTGCTGAGATCACCACCGACAAGGTCAACATGGAAGTGGAGGCTCCGGAGAGTGGCACTTTGGCCGGGCTGAAGTTCAAAGAGGGCGATACAGTTCCGGTGACGGAGATCATTGCTTATATCTTGAAAGTGGGGGAACGGCTGGTAGACGACGGACGACGGACGACCGACGACCGACCTTCCATCATGGCTAGTCCCCCCATCCCATCGCCCTCTCACTTTCTCCCCTCAGCCACCCCCATCGCCGTGCGCATGGCGCATGAGCTGGGCATCGATTTGGCAACGGTAACCGGCACGGGTGCGGGGGGCAAGATTACGCGAGAAGATGTGGAAGGGGCTGTCAAAAATTTAGAATTAAGAATTGAGAATTCAGAAAGTCTTCCAGATGTGAAGGTTGCAGATGGCAAGGTGCGAGCGACACCGGCGGCGCGTCAAATAGCGCGGGAAGTGGGTATCGATCTGGCCGGCGTGTCTGGCAGTGGGCCGAATCAGCGCATACAGAGCGGTGATATTCGTGAAATCATCAGCAATCGCACACAGCCGTCAGCGATTAGCAGTCAGCAATCAGCTGTGGTCGGTGGTCAGCCGTCGGTGGTCGAGGCTTCGCCGTCGTTCATCGCCCGTCCTCCGTCTAATGTCGTCCCCTACACCGGCATGCGTAAGACGATTGGTACCCGTCTGACGCAAAGTTACCAGCAATTGCCGCATATTGCGTTTGATGCGGATGCGGATGTATCACTCGCTGAGCAACTGCGTGCGCGGGCGAATGTGGCCCTAAAAGCGGGACCGATCAAGATCAGTCTGACCGCGATTGTAGTGAAGGCATGTGGATGGGCGCTGCGCCATCACCCCATGCTTAACAGCCGTTTGTATGAAAGGGCTGGACAAATTGTTCTGCTGGATGAGATCAATATCGGCGTAGCAGTGGCGTTAGAGAATGGCCTGATTGTGCCGGTGATTCGGCAGGCCGATCGCAAGGGCATCCAGCAGATTGCAGGCGAGTTGGCCGATTTGGCGGCGCGGGCCAAGATTAACAAATTAAGACCAGATGAAATACAGGGCGGCACATTTAGTATTTCGAATTTGGGCATGTTTGGAGTGACCCGCTTTACGGCCATTATTAATCCACCTGAAACCGCGATTTTGGCAGTCGGCGCGGTGCGCAAACAGTTTGTGCCAGATTTGCACGATCAGCCGGTGCTGCGTCCGTTAATGGGGCTGCGGCTGTCCGCAGATCATCGGGTGGTGGATGGAGCAGTGGCGGCACAGTTTTTGGCAGATCTGGTGCGGGCGTTGGAAGACCCGGCGATCATGACGTTATAGCGATTGACTAAATAAAACCAACAAGTCAAAGCAGCTCTCATTCAGCGCAAAAGCCGCTGAAATTCTATGTTTCGGTATTTCAAAACCATAAGACTTAATTGGTTTTATTTAGAGCCTATCTCTAAACCGTTCACGTCCGCATCCTTCGACTTCGCTCAGGATGCTTACACATCAGTTTAGAGATAGGTTCTTAGTCGCGATACAATCGGCTTCGCCTCAAATCGGGAACCTATGATCAACCTCAGGGAATTTGTCAATCACATCGTCGAACAACACCCGCCAAAACTCTCGTTTCTCCAATCGGGCATGACAGACCTCCAAAAATGGCGCACGTCGGCCCGTATGATGGCGTTGAACCATTTGCGCTACACGCCATCTAGTTTGGGGTTAGACCCGGAAATTCTAGAATCGATTGAAGTAGATGGCTTGGTGCGTGAGAAGCTGAGTTTTAAAAGCGCCACGGATGTAAACGTGCCAGCCTACTTGATCCGCCCAGCGCATCAGACCGGGCGGTTGCCAGGCATTGTCGCGCTGCACGATCACGGCAGTTATTACATCCATGGCAAAGAGAAGCTAGTTGCGCTGGAAGACGAGCCGCCCCATTTGTTGGCCTACAAACGCAGCGGTTATGGCGGGCGTTCCTATGCGACTGAACTGGCGCGGCAGGGTTATGTGGTTCTGGTGACGGACGCCTTCTATTTTGGCGAACGCCGTCTCGACCTGAAAGATGTGTTCCCTAGTTATGCCCAAAACGTCTTTGCGACTCAGCCTGCGCGCGGGAGTGCCGTAAATCGGGCCAACGAGGAGCATACGGTATATGAAGAAGTTGTGGCGCGCTATTTGTTTGCCAGCGGCACAACGTGGATGGGCATCATGGCCCACGACGACCGCAAAAGCGTCGACTACTTAGTCAGCCGGCCCGAGGTAGACCCAGAGAAGATCGGTTGCATCGGTTTATCCATGGGCGGTATGCGCAGCAATTGGTTATTTGGGACTGATCCACGCATCAAAGCTGCCGTGACAGTGGGCTGGATGACGAACTGGCGCTATCTTATGGAAAGGCACGTTAGTTTGCACTCTTGGTCCCAGTTTGTCCCCGGTCTATTGGAATGGCTCGAACTGAGTGATTTGGTGTCGATTGGGATGCCGGGAGCGCTATTTGTGCAGCAATGCACAGCTGACAATCTCTTTCCCCTATACGGCATGACCGAAACCTGTCGCGAAATCGAGGCCGCCTACACCAAAGCAGATTTGAAAGACCGTTTTTGGTATCGTTTTTATGACGTACCCCACGAATTTAATACTCGTATGCAGGACGATGCATTTGCCTGGTTGGATCAGTGGCTGAAAGAAGGATAAAAGATCGTTGCAGTTTGCTTCTGCGCCGGGGGTCCGAGTCATCAGTCATAAGTCATAAGTCCGGCAAGAGGTACGACTTTTCAAGGTGTACAAGCGCCATTAAAGTCACGTTAACCGGACTTATGACTCGTGAGTCATGACTCACGATCCGGCAACGGGGTAGCTATAACCCGTTCTCCCCATTTCATCTAACCATTTAATTGCACTATAATTGTTGCCAGTTTATTGCGTGTGCCCAAAGGGTGACGTCGAAGTATGGCAGGCACGATTACCGCGCTAAAAGCGCAATCGCGCGACAAAGAGCGCGTTAATGTTTTTCTAGACGGTGAGTTTGCTTTTGGCCTAGTGCTGATTCATGCACTGTGGCTCAAAATTGGACAGCATCTGTCGGATGAAGACATTGCGACGCTGCAAGAAGCCGATACCCTCGAGAAGGCACAGCAACGAGCGTTAAATCTGATTTCGTATCGACCAAGAAGTGAGAAGGAAGTCCGTTTACGGTTAAAAAATGCTCAGGTGGATGAGACAAGCATTCAAACCGTTGTTCAAAGGTTGAAAGATGCAGGGTTGTTGGATGACATTGCATTTAGTCAGCAGTGGGTAGAAAGTCGGGTGCGGGCTAGCAATCGTGGCAAGCGCATGATTCGTTGGGAATTAAAGCAGAAAGGCGTTGGCGACAAGGAAATTGCGTCCGCGTTGGAGGGCGTTGACGATCAACAGACCGCCTACGAAGCCGCCACCCGTCGATGGCCGCGGGTTGCCTCGTTGGAGCCCCGTGAACGGAAGCGCAAGCTAACGGAGTTTCTTGCTCGAAATGGTTTTGATTACGATGTCATTACGAATGCAATTAAGAAAGTGCTAGACGAACACAGTGCAGCGGACAGCAATGACGGGTTTGTGGAATGACAGAGCTTACATAACGCTTGTCCATTGCAGCATCGTGGCAGGACATCAAGTATGGATATCGTAATTGGGCTAGTGATTGGATTGGTAATTGCAGCGATTGCAGGTTACTTTGCCTATCGCACTGGCCGCAACAAATCGCAAGATGAAGGTGCTATCCTGCGCGCTGAAGCGCAGAAGACCCTAGAAGAGGCACAAACCAAAGCGCGCCAGCATTTGGTCGAAGCCAAAGACGAAACCGTGAATCTCCGCGACTCAGCGGAGAAAGAGATTAAAGAACGACGCCTGGAAACCCAGCGTGAAGAAGACCGCCTACGCAAACGCCGCGAAGAAGTTGAACAACAGCGCGAACGCCTGGAACAACGCGACAAGAAGATGAACCAGCGTCAGCAACAGATTGATAAGATGGGGCAGGATGCTGAGAAAGCGCAGAAAGAAAGATTAGCGGCACTTGAGAAAGTGGCTGCTATGACCCGCGAGGAAGCTAAAACTGAGCTTATCAATGTGGTGCGCGAAGATACCCGCAACGATTTAGCCCGAGTGATCCGCGAGACCGAAGCGCAAGCCAAAGAGACCGCTGACCAGAAAGCGCGCAAGATCGTGATCGAGACTATGCAGCGTGTCGCGACCGATAGTGTGGCCGAGAAGACCATCTCGACCATTATTTTGCCTAGCGAAGAGGTGAAGGGCCGTATTATTGGCCGTAACGGCCGCAATGTGCAGGCATTTGAACAGGCGGCTGGTGTAGACGTAATCGTCGATGATACGCCGGAAGCAGTGACGATTTCCTGCTTCGATCCTGTGCGCCGTGAGATTGCGCGACGCTCGCTCGAATCCTTGATCCGGGACGGCCGGATTCACCCGCCGCGCATCGAGAAATCGCTCGAAGACGCACGCCGTGACGTAGAACGTATCATGGCCGACGAAGGTGAGCGGGCTGCGATGGAAGCCGGGGTCACTGGTCTGCCCAACGAGATTATCAAGACCCTAGGTCGTCTGAAATATCGAACGAGTTATGGTCAGAATCAGTTGTATCACTCGGTTGAGAGTGCGCGCTTGGCGGGACTATTGGCCAGCGAGTTCAAGGCCGACACCAAGATTTGCAAAATGGCCGGTTTGCTACACGATATCGGCAAAGCACTCGATCGCGAGAACGAGGGCACCCATGTGCAACTGGGTGTGGAGCTACTGCGGCGCTTTAACGTAAACGCCAAAGTGATTCACTGCGTAGAAGCGCATCACCATGACGTGCCGCAAGACACAATTGAAGCGGTGATTGTAGAGATTGCGGATGCAATCAGCGGCAGTCGCCCCGGTGCCCGCCGTGAAACACTGGAAACTTACGTGAAGCGGGTGCGCGCGCTAGAAGACACCGCAAGATCATTCCCCGGTGTATCAGAGAGTTACGCGGTACAAGCCGGCCGCGAGGTGCGCATTGTGGTGCGTCCGGAAGCGCTAGACGACCTAGCGTGTATCCAATTGAGCCGCGATATTGCTAAACGCATCGAAGAAACGATGGAATATCCGGGCCAGATCAAAGTGACTGTGGTGCGTGAGACGCGGGCGGTTGAATATGCGAAGTAGATCAGTAGAATAGATGTAATAACGACTGTTTTGTCGCGAGTGATATGGCATGAGTCACGAGTCACAAGTCACAAGCCCGGTTCCAATGCGATGCATAACATATACCGGACTTATGACTTATGACTTATGACTCGTGACTGATGAGGTTGAAACATGTCAGGTCATAGCAAATGGGCAACGATTAAGCGGGCCAAGGGCGCAACAGACGCCAAGCGTGGGGCGATGTTTACACGGTTGACACGCGAAGTTATGGCGGCAGCAAGAGAAGGTGGCGGCAGCCCGGATGCCAATATCCGCTTGCGTCTGGCCATCGAAAAGGCTAAACAGGGCAACATGCCCAAAGACAACATCGAGCGTGCTATCGCCCGCGCGACTGGGCAGGGTGCGGATGCGACTACCTTTGAAGAGAAAATCTACGAAGTGTATTTGCCGCACAAGGTGCCAGCCATCATCCAGGTGTTGACCGACAACAGCAACCGCACGGTGGCGGATGTGCGCAAACTGGTGACTCGTTCGGGGGGGCAGTTTGAAGGGGCGGCGGTGGCTTGGCAATTTGACCGCAAGGGTCTGATCGTGATTGAGAAGACCGCCAAAGTCAACAGCGATGAAGTCTTTGAGATCGCGCTCGATGCGGGCGCGGATGATATTCAAGATGGCGAAGAAGCTATCGAAATTACGACTGCGCCGGAGGCATTCCGCGCGGTACGCGATGGCCTGCTTCACAAAGGTTATGACTTAGCCTCAGCCGAAATCGCCATGCTGCCCAACAGCACTGTCTCATTAGACGCAGAAAAGTCTGAGCAAGTGCAGGGCTTGATCGACCAATTGGAAGAGTTGGACGATGTGCAGCAAGTGCACCATGCGTTGGAAATGTCGGAAGTGGCTGCTTAGATTGTTGGTAAAGTTCTGAAGGTTAGTAAGGTTCAGAATGTTCAGAATGTTTGTAAGGTTGGCAAGCTGCCAACCTTTTTGCTTTCCCAACCTACCGAACCTTGTTAACTTTCCCAACTTTATTAACCTTCCGAACCTTACCAACCTTCTGAACCTCCCCAACCCCGATGATCGTCCTAGGTGTTGACCCCGGCATTGCGACTACGGGCTATGGTGTAGTGCGTGAAGAGCCCAACGGCGACCTGACGGCACTGGCGTGTGGAGTGATTGAAACGCCTAAAGCTGATGGGCTGCCCAAACGTTTACATGATTTACGTCAGCGGCTGCGCGGCCTGTTGACCGAATGGCAGCCGGAAGAATCCGCGGTGGAAGAGTTGTTCTTTGCGGCGAATGCCAAGACCGCTATTATGGTGGGCCAGGCGCGTGGGGTGATTTTGTTGTCGCTGTATGAGGCCGGCGTGCCGATTCACGAATATACGCCGTTGCAAGTGAAGCAGGCGGTCAGTGGCTACGGTCAGGCCGACAAGAAGCAGGTGCAGGAAATGGTGCGCATCTTGCTGCGCCTGGAGAAAATCCCCAAACCCGACGACGCAGCCGATGGATTGGCGATTGCGCTGACCCATTTACAGAGTCGGCGATTGGGGCAGAATCGGATAGGGTAACTTGACGTTTGACGCAAGACGGATGACGATTGACCTCAATGATCGAACACTCGCTCAATATCAACGATCCTGACTTTGTACGAAACCCGTATCCGGTGCTGGCAGAGCTACGCCAACACACGCCAATTTTCTATGAGCCGCAATGGAAGCAGATGTTCTTTTTGCGCTACGACGACATTGCGTTTTTGCTGAAGGACAAACGGCTAGGCCGTTCGATCACCCATATCTTGTCGCGGGATGAGCTGGGCTGGCCGCCGCCGGACCCGCGCTTAAAGGCGTTTCAGGCGTTTAATACGCAACACATGCTGGACAACGAGCCGCCCAAGCATACCCGCATGAAGGCGCTGGCGTTGAAGGCATTTACCCCGCAGCGGGTCGAGAATTTGCGCAACAAGATTCAATATTTGGTGAATCAACTACTGGATCGGGTGTCTGGCCGCGGCGAAATGGATCTGCACGATGATTTTGCTGAACCCTTGCCGGTGATCGTCATCGCGGAGCTGTTGGGTGTGCCGGAAGCTGACCGACACAAGTTGCGTCCGTGGAGTTCGGCGATTGTGCGCATGTATGAGCTGAGTCACACCGATGCCGAGACGGCTGCGGCCGAGCTGGCTGCGCAGGAGTTCACCGAATACATGCGCGCTATGGCTCGCGACCGCGGGCGTCATCCACAGGATGACTTGGTGAGCGCGTTGGTGCAAGCCGAAGATGGCGGCGATAAATTAACTGAGGAAGAACTGATCGCCAATTGCATTTTGTTGCTGAATGCCGGTCATGAAGCGACGGTGAATGGCAGCACTGCCGGGATGTTGGCGCTCCATCGCAACCCAGATCAGTTTGAGCTGTTGGTGCGTGAGGCACAGGCGAATCCTTCAACGGTCTCGCCGTTGTTTAAGACTGCTGTCGAAGAAATGCTGCGCTACGATACACCGCTGCCCATGTTTGAACGGTGGGTTCTCGATGATTTTGAGTATCAAGGGGTGCAACTCAAACGCGGCATGGAGGTGCAGCTCATGTATGCCAGCGGCAATCGCGACGCCCACAAGTTTGTCGCACCGGATCGTCTGGATGTGACACGCAAGGATAATCCGCATCTCACGTTTGGCTTGGGCATTCACTACTGCATTGGCGCACCCTTGGCCCGGCTGGAAATGCAGGTGGCGTTTCACA
The DNA here is from genome assembly GCA_031392845.1 of Chloroflexota bacterium. Lineage (GTDB taxonomy): Bacteria > Chloroflexota > Anaerolineae > J036 > Brachytrichaceae > JANMVQ01. Next base: position 2,718 of record JANMVQ010000272.1, on the reverse strand, counting down.
CCTTGCTGCGCCGTTTCCCGAAGATTCGTGTCACAATTGATCAGCCTGATTACAGCGGTTTTGTGCTGCGGGGAATCAGGCATTTGCCGGTTAGATTTTGACGACTGACCACTGACGGATTACAGCGGTCGGTTATCTGTCGTCGGTGGTCGCAATAAATCATGATTTCACGATTACGCGGAACTGTCCTTGCGCTCAAAGCCCCCATCGCCATTATTGATGTGGGTGGGGTCGGCTTTAAGGTCTCTTGCTCGCAGGGGGCGTTGGACAAGCTGAACTTGGGTCATGTGGGCGAGTTGTATACCCACTTGATTGTGCGCGAAGATGACCTGTCTTTGTATGGCTTTGCCAGCGAGGAAGAAGTGGAGCTTTTCCAGACTTTGCTGTCTGTTTCAGGAATTGGCGCGCGCACCGCATTGAGCATGCTCTCCAAGATGTCGGCGGATCAACTCCGTCATGCTATTACCAACAGCCAGGCCGAGGTGATTGCGCGTGTGCCGGGCATTGGCAAGAAAACTGCCGAGAAGATTATCTTTACCCTGCGTGGCAAAATAGGTGGACTCGATGCCACGCCGCCGACGGCCTTTGCCCAATTGTCGTCGGTGGACACCGAAGTGATTTCGGCATTGACCGCATTGGGCTATTCGATTGCCGAGGCGCAGGGTGCGCTGTCGGCCTTGCCTAAGGGTGAGAAACTGGATTTGGAAGATAAGATTCGCTTGTCGTTGCAGCAGTTGGGATAGTTCAGCTCCCATTCAGTTTAAGGGTTTATGATCCTTCTTGTGAGTCAAGATGCACACACACAGCAAGACACCACGGAATCATCGACTGCGATCAGTGTTGCCACGCTCAATTTGTTGCGAGATTTGGATCGCTGGGACGAGCGCAAAGGCTTGATCGTTGACGAGTTTCAGCGACTGCAACCTGATCTGATCGCATTACAAGAAGTGGCATTGGCGATTGATAATGCCCACTGGCTGGCCGAGCAATTGGGTGGTTATTCGGTCCATATGCAAGCCAAAACGGGCAAGAAGTGCAGCAAGGTCGAGGCAATCGCGATCCTCAGCCGGTTGCCAGTGCAGGATACCCATTGGCTCGATTTGCGCACCCAGAATCGAGTGGCACTGGCGGTGCAGACCGAGATTCAAGGCGCACCGCTCTTATTTGTGAGCGGGCATTTTTACTGGTTCCCAGGCGATCACAGCCACCGCACCCGTCAATTGCAATTGCTCAAGAGTTGGTTGTATACATTGGCGCACAATTCGCCGCAGACCAGCATGATCGTCTGCGGCGATTTTAATGGCACTCCCGATATGTCCTCGCTTCAAGTGATGCGCGAGGGCTTTGAATCGGCGCATGTGGCCCACCACGGGCATGAGCCAGACTGGACTTGTCCGACGCCGCTGCCTTTTCAGCGCACACCTTGGCGCAAGATGGTTTTTCAGGTGGCTGGACTAGCGACCCAAAAAGAATTCAAGCCGTGGCGTGGCACACTCGACTATATCTTTGTGAATCGTCACGTGTTGGTCGAGGAATGCCGAGTGGCCTTCGATCAACCGGCCTCGCATGACCCAGGCTTATTTCCCTCGGATCATTTGGGGCTGAGTGCGCGGGTAAAAATTGGAAATTAAAAAGGCAAAATTAAAAAAAGACTGATGTGATCGAAGTTTCTTCTTTTTAATTCTGCCTTTTTAATTTTGAATTTCTAGTACAGGCGATTCTCTTGTGCGCCATTGCCGTCCGGGGCCAAGGCATCGAGCTTAGGCCACAGCTCGGTAGGAATTTCGACTGCGGCGAGGTCGAGGGTTTGCTGGATACGCTCGGGCTTGCTATAGCCAATGATCGTTGAAGTGACCCGCGGGTCGCGCATGGAGAATTGCAGCGCGGCGGCAGCTAATGGCACGCTATATTCTTTGCACAATGCTTCCATCTTGAAAGCACGATCGATAAGATCGGTGTCGGCCTGCTGATACGCATAGCGTGGGTAGGCTGAGGGACCTTTGGCTAACATGCCGCTGCCATACGGTGCGGCGTTTAGGACTGCTACGCCGCGCTTCTTGGCCGCAGTGAGTAGCGGATCTGCGCTGCGGTTGAGTAAGGTATAACGGTTGTGGGTGATAACCATGCTAAATATGCCCGTCTCGACATATTGAATCTCCATATCGATCGGGCCGCCCGCTACCCCTAAATGCTCAATCAACCCTTCTTTTTGGCATTGTTGCATCACATCGAGTGGGCCGCCCTTTGACATGACATTTTCAAATGTAGTGTGCTCGGGGTCATGCAAATGCATAATTTGGATTTTGTTCAAGCCCAGCAACTTTAGGCTACGTTCAATCGAATAGCGAATTTGCTTGCCGCTGAAATCACCAGTTTGCAAACTACGATCGCACTTGCTGGCCAACACATAGCCAGTGGGCACGCGATTCCCCATCTCTTTCAGCACTAGCCCGATACGGCGTTCGCTTTCGCCATCCCCATAGCTGTAGGCGGTGTCTAGAAAGTTGATTGGGCTATTAAAGGTGGCGCGCACCGTGTCTAGGGCTTGTGCCTCGGACACTTCATAGGCGAACGTCTCGGGCATGTTGCCGAGCGGGGCGCAGCCGATACACAGCGGTGTGACCTTGAGGCCTGTCGAGCCAAGCACGTTTTGGATGAGTTTTCCGTTTTCGAAATATTGAGTAGACATTTTTGAGAGTTTGAGAGTTTGAGAGTTTG
>JANMVQ010000247.1:0-15635 GCA_031392845.1 Chloroflexota bacterium | reverse complement strand
CCCAAAGGGGGCCCTTGAGGCCTGAGCGAAGCAGCGCGCCAGGCTCTATGAAAAAGCACAAGCCAACATCGCGCTGCGAAGTCGAAGGACGCGCTCGTGGTCGAAGCCAATGCTTCTGCATAGAACGCGTCCTTCGACCGCGGACGGCAGTTTTGCGCCGCGTTGAGCATCGGTATAGAGCCGTCCTCCGCTTAGGCGTCAAGGGCCCCCTTTGGGGGATGCTTTGTGCTGGTGTTGCGTAAAGCGAGTTACAAGTATCGTGCGTGGAATGACAATTACTACGTGCCAAACTCAACCAAATATATCAACCGTAAGTAATGGCATCTCGCACTACGATTTTGTGGAGACACACCAAGCACCAACAAAAACCTGATTACCAACTTATTTTCTTTTTTTGTTTTTGAATCCACTTTTCAATTCGCGACTTTATAGCTACATCATAAATGATGCTTGCAACTATGTTTAGAGCAACCGCTGTAAATAATCCAGCAATTCCTGATGTAAAAAACGTCACAATATCAGAGATTGCCCTTGCTATCTTTTCACCAGTTTTTGGTAAAGTTTGAGTAATAAACAATACCAGTCGATCTTGAAACCCAGCTGTTGTTAAAAGTGTCAATACACCTAATGACATGGCCAAACTAGATAAGACAAGCAACAATTTACTGATACGCCCAATCGAGGCAAGCTCAAAAGGAGTAAATGGCCAGTTGTCATCGGCATGAATTGATCTTTTTTTAGCTAACTGCAAAACAACGTACTTTGACATCCGTTCGGCCACAGGGAAAAAGATGGCGGCCAAAAGCAGCCCTGAGGTTCCGATTCCAAACCACAATCCTGCAAATACAAATCTTATTACTCCGGCAATCTGCTTAAGTGTACTTCCGTTCTCAAGATAGCCCAAAATCGTTTCAGCGTTAGCAACTTGGCTTGCGGCCAACCAAGCAACGCCTGCAGAAAACATACCGCGAAATGCTTCGCGAAATGGATTACTTGATAGTCTTCTGGAAATTATTGATTGCTGAAAGTTGCCGTCTTCAATACGTATAGGTTTTTGTTTAACTGCTCTAATTTGTCTTCTTCGCTTTTTGGACATTGCGCTCAAGCCATCCCCCATCCGAAAACACAAAACAGGAGCCCAACACCCTCTCAGATGCCACGCCCCCGTTATTTGCAATTGCTACGCAACATATATAACCGAGACCGTTACACAATGCAAGCCCCACGCCGTAGAGACGCGATATATCGTGTCTCACCGGTCGCCCTGCCCACATTGGTGGTTAGGGCTACATGGTTGCCATAACGTTTTTGGATGCGCATGTGAGGGTAAAGACGCAATATATCGCGTCTCTACATCTGCAAAATAGTATTCACACGCAAAGATATTGCCTCAGCAAATGTGCGTAGCCCCACGCACCTTGTGCAAACGCACATCGACAAAATGGAAACGCACGCATACATTTGGCGCGTGGGCAAAACAGTTTGGCGTAGGCACACCACCAAAATGCGCAGGCATACTCACAAACTGCGCAAGCGCACCCACAAAGTGCAAACACTCACTTGACTTTGGCGAAGCTGTCCGCAGCACTGCACAGTCTTTGGGTGGGGCCTCTACACCCTCAGCCCTATGCCCAAAGTTGTTACCCACCGCAGCCAAAGACCATAGGCAATATCATAACAATGTCCCATGCGCCCGGCTGCGATTTCACGCAAAATAGCTGCATCATGGATGAAAACGCGAATAGATTCTCTCCCGAAACCATCGCCTTAGTCGCCGAACGCCTATATCAAGTGCTGGCCGACATCAACTCCACCGGTCGTCTGATTGCCAGCGATGTCGCACCCGAAATGTTGAAAGACAACAACGCCGACCTGCGTAAATCGTCTGCTTTGGTGTCCGATACCGAGAGCAAACTTAAAGCCCAACGTGAAGGCCGCGATGTCGACTCCGATAAAACGTATGCGACTATGGTGAAGTTGCTTGGGCTATGCCAAGTGGTTTACGGAACACGCTCGATTGAATATAAGCGCGCCCGCGCCGAATTTGATGAGCTGCGTCCCAAACGCCGTCGCAACCCTCCAAAAAACGATTCGCAAAACCATGGCCCTATACCACCGCCAACTTCGTAGTGATAAGCAGAAACACCTAATATCAACTGAAATGCTTCAAGTGTTACGGTCGAACATGGCATGTTTCTGAGCAGCGATGAGTGAGGGCTGACTCTCTTTGCCATTGCGTTAAAGTTAGGGCGTGTCTGCACGCGCTCCATCTGAACAACTCACACAAACTGACGGAGGACGGACAACGGAAAGTTCTCCGTCCTCCGTCCTCCGTCGTCCGTTCTCCGTCCTCCCGGTCGCCCTCCTCTCCCTGCTCGTCCTTGCCGCCACCTGGAAACTTACCTTTGGTCAACGCATCATTGCCCGGGGTGATTTATTGTTGTATTTCTACCCGCTGCGCGATTACGCCTCACAAGCGATCCGCGAATGGCGCTTGCCGTTGTGGAACCCATATACCTTTATGGGCGCACCCTTCCTAGCGAACTCGCAGGCTGGTTTCTTTTACCCCTTAAACATAGTGATGGCCTGGTTACCCGTTGCACAACAGGTCAGCTACAGCATTGTGTTGCACATGCTGATTGCTACTCTGGGCATGTATGCGCTTATGCGCAGAGGTTTGGGGGTTGGATGGTTTGCAGGTTTGGTGGGCGCGTTGGCATTTGGCCTGGGCGGCTATCTCGGTGCACAAGTCGAACATCTCAATCAATTGCAAGTGCTGGCCTGGCTGCCGCTTGAGGTGTGGGTGGTAATGAGCGTGGGGCGAAGGGCGAGAGGCGAGAGGCGTGGCGCGAAGGGCGAGGGGCACAAGGTATCACGAGTCACAAGTCACGAGTCAATAGACGCTCCACGCCCTACTCTCCACGCCCTTCGCTCTTCGCTCTTCGCCCTTTGCTCCACGCCCCACGCCTTAACACTCTCCGCCCTTATCGCGCTACAAATATTGGCCGGCCACACCCAGTCGCTATATATCTGCCTCATCACGCTGGGCATCATCGGGTTGCTTAACATCCTTCAACGTGTCAATGGGTCAAGCCGTAATCTCTTTAGGAGCTTTGCAAACCTAATAAACATTCAGAACTTTCACCCACTCTTGCTCCTCATCCTCGCTGCCCTCCTCGCGGCCGCAATCGCGGGCGCACAATTGGTGCCCACACTCGAACTATCGCGGGAGTCGTATCGCAGTGGCGGATTGTCGTTTGGTGAAGCGGCGGCTTTCTCTTGGCGCCCCTGGATCATTGCCCGTGCATTGCTGCCCACTTACGGCGATCCGTTATTCCCCGAATACATCGCCTATTTTGGGGCAACGGGGTTGGGGTTGGCGTTGCTGGGTGTAGGGCGTGAAGCGTCAAACGTCAAACGTCAAATGTCAAATGTCACGAGTCGTCTCGCGCCTCATGCCTTACGCCCGATAGGCTACGCCCTAACGCTCGTTATCGTCGGCTTCATCCTCGCCCTTGGTGTGGTTACACCGATGTTTAATGTGCTCTACAAAGTGTTGCCGGGGTTCAATTTATTTCGAGCGCAGGCACGCTGGCTGGTAATGTTTGCGCTCGGTGTGTCAATGCTGATCGGGCTAGGCACACAGGCACTGGTTGATGGGTTGAGCATGCGCCAAAAGCGAGTGTGGTTACTCAGTTGGCTAATATTGCTGACGCTGCTGGCGATTGGAGTTTGGCTAGGTGCGCGCATCTCGCTTGACCCGGAGTATCGCAGTCTGCCCGCGCGGAGCGTAGTGTGGGGATGGGCCAGCGCTGCCACAGCAGTCACCCTGGTCATCATCGTGATCAATCTGAAAGATCAACGCTGGTTATCCGTGCTTGTGCCCCTGGGATTAGTCGCCGAATTGCTAGTTGCTTCGCAATTCCAACCTTATAGCCGTGCCGCCGATGCGCAGGCCTTGACCGATTTGCGACCCAGCACTGCGCACCTATTAGGAATGGTGTCAGGAGTGTCAAAAGTGTTGCGGGTGTCAGAGGTTGGCAATCATCAAACGTCAATGGCCAATGGTCAATGGTCAATGGCAATCGCATTCTTGCCCTCTCCGGCTTATTCTTCGACCCCGGCGATATGCCAGAGCAGCGTCTAATTTATACCCATACGCTCAGTGCAGACGAGTTATACGATCGGATTATTGCGACTAAGCATAAGGAAATTCTGTCGCCCAATTTGTCTTTGTTTTATCGATTGCCAAGCGTCGATGGCTATGATGGTGGCTTGCTTCCCACTCGGCGATTTATCGAATTTGCATCGCAATTTACGCCCACACCCAAGACCGGCTCGCTCGATGGGCGACTGCGCGAGTTTCTTAAATCTGTGCCGGAGAATCGCTGGTTGGCACAGATGAGTGTGCGTTACATCATCGCCGACAAAACCGCCGACATTTTTATCGACGGTGTGTATTACGATTTGCTGTTTAGCGAACCATTGACACAATCACTCGGTATCACCCTCACCCCCTACGAATCCACCGCGCTGGGCTTGGTGCTGAGTGCCACCCAAACCCATGCAAATGACCTGCTGGGCACCGCGCAGATCGATTTCAGCGATAGCACAACCCAAACGTATGATCTGCGTGCCACTGATCAAGTGACACAACCCTACTTCGGCCTGCGTTTAGACTGGCCCACTCGCAAAACACCCCTTCAACTCACGCTCTACGCCTCTCGCTCTACACTACTGCGCGCCCTGACCAGTATCGATGACACCGATCATTCGTTCCTCTCCCAAATGCTGCGTGGCCAATACGATATGCGTGTCGTGCACTCCGGCGATGTAAAGATCTATGAGAATCTACGTGCAGGATCACGCGTGCACGTAGGGCGAGGCACAGTGGGCACAGGACGGGATGAGATCGGCGCACAAATTGTTGAAGACACACCCGAGCGCATTGTCATTCGCATGGGTGATCCTCCCTCATCCGTTATGCGTCATCAATTACTTCTGCGCGATGCTTGCTACCCCGGTTGGGTTGCCCGGGTCGATGGGGTTGAAACCCCCATCCGGTGCGCGGATATCTTATTCCGCGAAATTGATCTACCGCCTACCGCCAAAGAAGTCAGCTTCACCTATGAGCCACGCTCCGTGCAAATTGGTTTAATCATCAGTGGTATTGGCTTATTCATTTGGTTAACGCTGTTGGCCAAATTGGCAAATGCGCATGTCAAGTCCAATTAGAGCCTATCTCTAAACCGTTCACGTCCGCATCCTTCGACTTCGCTCAGGATGCTTACACATCAGTTTAGAGATAGGTTCTTAGTCAGAAGAACATGTCTTTTGCCAAAGTCAGAAAAACCCTAAACTAGCTGTCAATTTCTTAATTCTTAATTCTGCATTCCTAATTCTTAATTCAAATGAACTTCTCTCCTATTGAATGGGCTCTTCTTATCTCAGGTTCGCTTCTGATTGGCATTTCTAAAACCGGTTTGCCGGGTACGGGTGTGCTAGCGGTGATTGTGATTGCCAACGTATTTGTCGGCCGTTTGGTCAACGGTGTTACTACACCATTGCTGATCTTAGGCGATTGTTTTGCAGTGTTTTGGTATGCCCGCAGCGCACGTTGGGACAAAATCCGAGAGCTGATTCCCTCGGTAGCGATTGGCGCGTTTATCGGCGTAATCTTCCTTTACTTTCTGAACGATAATGCGGCTGGGCGCACACTCTTTAACCGCGTGTTGGGGAGCATCGTCTTAGTAATGTTAGCCCTGCATTTATTGCGCAAACAGTTGGGCGACCGATTGACCCCCACTACTGCGGGTGGACGTTTTCTCTCCGGCAGTACAGCTGGCTTTAGTACCTATGTCGGCAACGCCGCCGGGCCGATCATGTCCATTTACATGAGCGCGCTCAAATTACCCAAGATGGAATTCATGGGCACCACGGCGGTGTATTACTTTATTTTTAACCTGAGCAAGATTCCCATTTTTCTTTTTTTACAATGGCTGGCACCGCAGAAGCCGACTTTTAGCGGCACCACACTCACGTCCAATTTGCTGATGTTGCCTTTTGTAGTGGCTGGCGTTTTTGTAGGCAAGTGGATGTTGCCGCGCATCACACAGCGCTCATTCGAGATTATTGTGCTCGTGCTATCCGCGCTGGCCGCACTGCGTTTGGTCGTGGGTTGGCCTTAGAGCGAATTCCTAATTGATATACGACGAAAGCACCCTGAGCGAAGTGCATTCTTATGCGCGAAGTCGAAGGGGCGGCTTTAGGGCACCAATCAGGAATTCGCTCTAATGTTGTTTCCCCTCACTTGCAACTCGTCAGATCAAACTTTGGTTGAGCTTGCCAAAATGTTTGCAGAGCAGCGGGAGGTTGTGTGTCGAGGGCCAGTGTGCTCATGTTGGCAGGCACATACGCGGGGTTATCTAGACTTAACCACACAAAAGGGGCTTTGTCAGTTGGATATTTGGGCAACGCGTTGAAATCGCTTAATCCATAAATCACGTTGGCTCCTTTCAATAATTGCTGGGTATTCTTCGGATCACTGTCCACCATCCAAACCGGATCGCTGATCAGCAATAAATTTTTGTGGCGATAACCATTTAATACATCCGCCATCCGCTGCGCTACGGCCTGCAACTTGCCCGGTGTTGTGGCAAGTGGTGCGCCAAAGGGGTCAAGCCAAATACCGGGGCGGTTTCCTACATAATTTAACGTGATGCGCAACCAATCTTCGATCTCCTCGGCTTGTATTTTGATTGGGCGTGTGCCGACAGGTTGATGCCAACTCATAATAAACGCCATGTTCAACTGGTTGGCCAGGTCTGCCAATGGCAACACCTTCTCCGGGATAAATGCAGCCGTAAATTCCTCGTCGCTGATAGGCAATCGCACCCAGCGTGCACCCAACGCCGCCAGTTTACGCAAACGCACTTCAGGTTTATCCACACTGGCGTCCATATCACTGATTGATGGCAGGTTTGCACCTTGTAAGACAACCACTCGGCCATCTCCACTTTGAATCTCGTTGCCGACAATCCGTAGCGGACAAAATGAAACGAGCAAAACAGGCTGCGCAGATGTAGCGGGCTGATTTGCGACGCGCAGCGGTTGACAAGCAGCGAATAGAAGGCTCGCCGACAAAATGATAGAACAGGCAATTTGTGTTTGAAAGCGCATTTGTCTATTTTCCCAGCGTCACCTGAGCGCATGGAAAGCGTCGTGAACACACCTAGTTATGATGGCTGTGTGGTAACTGAATATGGTATAAACATCCATCGTTCACATGACTGCAAGTCTTGCTTCGAGCGCGCCTGTTTCATAATGACATACCTCGCGTGATCTGTTTAGCAAATTTGCGGCCTATTTGATATCTGATATTCGATAAAAACATATCGATCTAGTTAATATCGTGTTCATGAGGAGATTTTATATGCCAAATTTGACCAAAATCTTTCAACGCACCATTCCATTAGCGCTTATTGCCAGTTTATTTTCTGTGGCTGCGCCTGCCCAAGCTGCCACACCACCAGAGGCCATTGTGCCAGGTGTAAACCTGCTCACCAATCCCAGTCATGAGCATCCCGGTGCCTATTTTGCCGGACGTGGTGAGATCAACGTCACTTGGAACTGGACCCCCTATTGGGAGGAATCACCTCCTGGCACCGATGCGCGCGACCAAAATTACCGCACGCCGGAATTTCGCCCACCCTTTGCACGCGATTATCCGTATCGTGTACACAGCGGTGGCGGATCAGATCGCTGGTTTAATTACTTTGCTTTGAACAAAAAAGCGGGCATCATGCAATATGTCGAGAACGTGCCCGTCGGCAGTCGCCTGCGTTTTACCTCGTGGTTGCAACTCTGGAGCAGCAACGATAACGACCCAGCCATCCCACCTAAGAGCAGCCGCGATGGGAACCTGTTGGTGCGCATCTGCATCGACCAAGATGGGGGTGTGCGCAATATGAACGACCCGGAGATGGTTTGCTCAGATTGGGCACAACCTTACGACAAGTGGGCACAGCTTTCAGTTGATGCCATCGCCAAAAACACGGTCGTCAACGTAATTCTGTGGAGCACGGCCTCGATTCCAGTTGAGCACAACGACATCTACGCCGATGACAGTTGTCTGGAGATTTTGCCCACCGCCGATGCCCCTGGCATTTGCAAAGGCGCAGGGTATATCCCCAGCGCGCCCGGGTTGACAGGTGCTTCGCAAGAGGCAGCGGGCGTAAAACCGCCGGCCAATGTCGCTGATTTGCTATCTGGCAAGGCAGAACCGGCCACAAAGAAGCCGACTGTTGCACCCAAAGCACTGTCCAGTGTGCCCGTGCCAAGTGTCGCTACACCGGCGGCAGCTGTCAATACGACCAACAGCATCAACCTGCGCGTTCAGCCTAGCACCACCGCCAAAGTGGTTGGCAACGCAAAGCGGGGCGCTGTACTGACTGTGGATGCACGCAGCAGCGATGGCAAGTGGTTCCAAGTCAATGTGGGTGGCACAACCGGCTGGGTGCTAGCCTCGCTCACCAAGCCCAACGCTGCTGCAAAGACAGCGCCGATGGTCGGGCTGTAGTTTTAGCGACTTCAGCTGCAGCAGGGTTTCACCGCAGAGATGCAGAGGGCGTGGAGTATTGCAAAAAATACTCTACACACTCTGCGTTTCTGCGGTATTTTTTTGGGTAAAAGGGCCGCGCGCTCCTCGCAATTTTTGTTTCGTACAATCATGCATATGTTCAAAGTTGCTCATTGCTCTGCGGTTGGGTTGGCGTTATGCATATTGTCCACCTTGGTCTCGTGTGTGCGGGTCGGCAGCTCCGGCAAATTTACCGAAACTCTGCCAGATCCAAATGTGACCCCTAACGCGACTGTCGTTTTAGATTCCGCAACTGGCAAGATTATTTCGACGGATAGCATGACTGTGCTGGATTCACCCCCCGATCATCCGTTGTATGTGCTAAATGTGACGCTGGACTACGAAAATGGATTGATCCATGCCCAAGAGCGCATCGAGTTTCTTAATCCTACGCGGACTTATCTTGAGCAGATTCAATTTAGCGTGCCGCCAGCGCACCGAGCAGGCGCACTCGAGTTCAAAGACGCACGCATCTTTGGCGCAAAGCAACCGCTAGACTTTAAGCTCGAAGGCACCGTCCTGACTGTCAAACTGCCGGGGAGTTTGCCACCTGACAAAGGGATTGCCATGACATTTGACTTTGTGGTGAAGGTGCCCTTGCAAGAAATTGCGTCCGGCATCGGTGGCGACGACACATCCCGCGGGCCACTTAGTCTAACGGCTGGCCATTGGTATGTGGTGCTGCCGCCTTACAAAGAAAACGGTTGGGATTTGCCCAATTACGTCCCGGTGGGTGACCCGTACACCAGTGAGTTGGCCGACTTCGAAGTGAATATCCTCGCGCCAGAAAACGTGATCATCGCCGGTGGTGGTGACGAAAGCCGCGACGGCCGTCTATGGCGTTACTCGTTAAAGAAGGCGCGCCTATTTGCATTTGCGGCCAGCCCATCGTTTCAAGTCGACCAGATAGAACAAGATGGCATCACCTACATTCACTACAGCTACCCGCAACATCGCAAAGTGACCGATTCTTTGCTGTTTACTGCGCAACGAGCAGTGGCCCTGTTTAGCGAGTTGTATGGGCCCTATCCCTATAAGACCTTGCGGATCGTCGAAACTGGACGAATGCAAGGGCAAGAGTACAGCGCCATGATCGGGATTGGGACTATTTTGTACGGCGGATACCCGGGGCATGGCGCCAAACATGACTTGATTGCAACCGTGGTGCACGAAATATCGCATCAGTGGTGGTTCAACGTGGTTGGCAACGACCAAGTGCGCACGCCTTGGCTAGACGAATCTTTTGCCCGCATGGCCGAACTGAAGTTTTATCGCCGATACTACACCCAACTTGATGTGGACTGGTGGTACAACTACTTTATCGAAAATAAGCGCCCACCCGCAGGCGCAATCGATCTGACGATTTACGATTACCCCGATACCAAGGCCTATGTCGATGCTATTTACAAGCGCGGCTTCTTGTTTCTGAATAACTTGCGCAAAACCATCGGTGATACTGCATTTGATGCGGCGATGCGTGATTATTACCAAAAAGAATCGTATCGAGTCACCACCCAAGATGCCTTTTTCGATGCCATCGCCGCCAAAACCGACGAAGACCTCAGCCCGCTGGTGAAGGGCTACTTTGCCAACCCGGTCGTGTTGCCATGCAAGATTAGTAACAATGAGAGCGGATGTAGGAGATAAATTGAGAATGAAGAAGGCAGAAAGCAGAGAACAGAACCTTGTTTCTTTTCTTCCTTTCTTCATTCTGCCTTCCTAATTCTCAATTCTCAATTTGACATTCCTCCCTGCTTGTCCTTAAATCTCCCACATGAGGCGCGCCTTAAATTTTGTTTATGTAGCGCCACAGTGAAAGTTGGCGTTTTTTGATTTTGCTCTCACAAAAGCACAAAGACACAACGGGGATCGATCTTTTAAGAACTTGGTGCGTTTGTGCATTTGCGAGAGGAGACAAACCAGGAGGTTATGGACTCATGAATGTAAGTGTGACTGTCAAAGTGAACGGCAAGTCCTACACACGCGAGGTCGAGCCGCGCATGCTGCTGTCTGGCTTGATCCGTGAAGAGCTGGGACTGACCGGGACAAACATCGGCTGCGACACCAGCCAGTGTGGGGCTTGCACCGTGCATCTAAACGGTGACGCAGTGAAAAGCTGCACTTTGCTGGCGGTACAGGCCGATGGCGGGGAAATCACCACGATCGAGGGACTCGGTAGCCATGGCAATCTGCATCCCATGCAACAAGCCTTCTGGGACAAGCATGGTCTGCAATGTGGCTACTGTACGCCCGGCATGATTATGGCAGCCGTTGATTTGGTGAAGCGCCACCCGGAGCCAACCGAACACGAGATTCGCCACGGACTCGAAGGCAATTTGTGCCGTTGCACCGGTTACCACAACATTGTGGCCGCTGTAAAGCAAGCGGCAGAGGCGATGAAATAATGGCTAACAATCTATTCGGTGCCAGCATCAAGCGCAAAGAAGATCCCCGCCTGATCACCGGCGAGGCCAAGTACATGGATGATGTGGTGTTGCCGGGTATGACCTATCTGGCCATCCTGCGCAGCCCATATGCACACGCCAATATTAAGAGCATCAACATCGAGAAGGCCAAGACTGCACCCGGTGTAGTGGGCGTCTTCACCGGCGAAGATTTCAAAGACTTTCCCAAGCTGCCCGCCGCATGGGTCGTGACCGGTTGTCAAGTCAATGTCAACACACCACGCTTTCTGGAGATTGGCAAAGTCACGTATGCTGGCCAGGGCATCGCGGCAGTGGTCGCCGAGGATCGCGCTCAAGCCGAAGATGCATTGGCGTTGATCGATGTGGAGTGGGAGCCACTGGGAGTGGTGACTGACGCAGAGAAAGCCACTCAGCCCGGCGCGCCACAATTGCACGAGAACGCGCCTAACAATGTTTGTATGGACTGGACCTGCGGCGATGAAGGCGCGGTTAACAGTGCACTAGGCACGGCCGATGTTGTCGTCAAGCAACGCCTCATCAATCAGCGTTTGCAACCCACGCCGATGGAGACACGTGGTTGTGTAGCCAGCTATCTCCCGCACAGTGAGGAATACACACTTTGGGTTACATCGCAAGCCCCGCATGTGCATCGTTTGCTGATGACGGCGTTTGTCTTTGCCATTCCAGAGACCAAGATGCGGGTGATCGCTCCCCAGGTCGGTGGTGGCTTTGGCGCAAAAATCTTCTTGTATTCGGAGTACTGTGTGGCGACGGCATTGGCCAAACGTCTGGGACGTCCGGTCAAGTGGATGGAGACTCGCCGCGAGAACTATGTGGCCACAACGCACGGGCGCGATCACATCACCGACATCGAGGTCGGTGCGCAAAAAGATGGCAAGATCACCTCACTCAAGGTGCATACGTTCGCCAATTTGGGGGGCACACTCAGCACCATTGCGACCGGCATCCCAACCACGCTGTATGGCCGCTTGCTTTCGGGTGCGTATAAGATCCCGAATATCTTCTGCCGCACGATTGGGGTGTATAGCAACACCAGCATGGTAGATGCTTATCGTGGGGCGGGCCGACCGGAAGCGACGTATGTGGTTGAGCGGGCGGTCGATCTGGTTGCCAACAAACTGGGATTAGACCCAGCAGAAGTGCGGCGAAAAAACTTTATTCAGCCAGCCGACTTTCCCTATGCACCTGCCAATAATATTTTGGCGGGACTGAGCTACGACAGTGGCGAATACGAAACTGCATTGAACAAAGCGCTGGCCAATGTGGGCTATGCCAACTTCCGCAAAGATCAGGCCGAGTTGCGCAAGGTAGGTCGTTACACCGGCATCGGGTTGTCCAGTTATATCGAGATTTGCGGGGTGGCGCCTTCGGCCTGGATCGGCGCGACCGGACAGGGCTGGGGTGCGGGCTTGTGGGAGAGCGCCAACGTGCGGGTGCATCTCACCGGCAAAGTAGTGGTGACGACCGGCTCGCAGAACCACGGTCAGGGCCTTGAGACCACGGCGGCGCAAGTGGTCGCCAGCGAGTTGGGGATGAATGTCGAAGACATCACCGTGCAGCACAGCGACACGCAAGGCACGCCGTTCGGTTATGGCACGTATGGCAGCCGCAGCACCGCTGTGGGCATGGTCGCAATATTTAATAGCGTGCAGCGCATCAAGGAGAAGGCCAAGAAGCTGGCTGCGCACTTGCTCGAAGCCTCGGAAGAAGACATGGTGTATGGCGATGACGGCAAAATCTATGTGAAAGGCTCGCCCGACAAGTTCAAGACCATTCAAGATGTGGCCGCCCAAGCTGCGCTGGCCTACAACTTGCCCAAAGGTATGGAGCCGTTCCTGGACGATCTGGCCTACTACGACCCGCCCAACTGCACGTATCCGTTTGGCACGCACGCAGCCGTGGTGGAAGTGGATACCGATACCGGGCAGATCGATCTGAAACGCTACGTCGCAGTAGACGATGTGGGCAACCCGATCAACCCGATGATTATCAACGGGCAGATTCATGGCGGTCTGGCGCAGGGTGTGGGGCAGGCGCTATGGGAAGAGGCAATCTACGACGATGCCGGGCAGCTCTCTAGCGGCTCGATGATGGAATATGCGGTGCCAAAAGCGCACTTCTTCCCATCGTTTGAATTGGATCACACGATTACGCCCTCACCGGTCAACCCGATGGGCGTAAAAGGTGCAGGTGAAGCAGCCACGATTGGCTCAGCACCTGCTGTGGTCAACGCCGTTATGGACGCGCTCGCCCCCTTTGGCATCACCCATCTTGACATGCCACTAACGCCACAGAAGGTGTGGGCGGCTATTCACCAGAAGAAGAATTAAAAAGGCAGAATTAAAAATTATAAAAGGTTGAGCAAAAGCAAACGTGATGCGTTGAACGCGTTTTTTAATTTTGTCTTTTTAATTTTCAATTCTGCGGAGCAGATATGTATCCATCTAACTTCGAATACTTCCGCCCGGGCACGGTGGCCGAGGCAATCCAGTTGTTGAAGACAAAAGAGAACGCCAAGGTGTTGGCGGGCGGGCACAGTCTGGTGCCGGCGATGAAACTGCGCGTGGCTTCGCCAGCCGCGCTCATCGACATCGGGCGCATCGCAACACTGAGCGGCATCAGCACAACCGACAGCATGGTGCACATCGGCGCGCTGACCACTCATGAGCATGTTGCTGCTTCTGCGGTGATCAAAACCGATTGTGCCATTCTGGCTGAAGCAGCAGCACAAATCGGCGACCAGATGGTGCGCAACCGCGGCACAATCGGCGGTTCGTTGGCCCACGCCGACCCAGCAGCAGACTATCCCAGCGCTATCTTGTGTCTGGATGCCACGATCACAGTGCAAGGGCCGAATGGCTCGCGCCAGATCAAGGCCAGCGATTTCTTCAGCGGCATGTTCACCACTGCGTTGATGCCCGACGAGATTCTCACCCTGATCAGCGTGCCCAAGTATGGCAAAGGCACCGGTGGTGCGTATGTCAAGCACGCCCATCCCGCTTCCGGCTACGCAGTGGCGGGCGCGGCAGCGTTGGTCACGCTCGTCAATGGCGTCGTGTCAAAAGTGAGTTTGATCGTCGGCGGCTGCAATCCCAACCCGGTGCGAGCCGAAGCCGCCGAAGCTGCCCTGATTGGCAAAACGCCGACCCAGGAAAACATCGCCGCCGCCGCCGCCAAAGTGGCCGATGCGATTGGCGAACCCATGGGCGACAACTACGCCCAGGGCGACTATCGTGTCAATCTCGGTGTCGTCACCGCCCGGCGCGCCCTGACTGGGGCGGCGTTACGGGCGGTGTAGACAGTTGGACGGAGGACGGACGACGGAGATATCGTCCCCCGTCCTCAGTCATCAGTCATCTCTTCCCCCGAATCGCCAGCAGCGTGCCACCGATTAACAGCGCGCTGATTAACACAGCAATCGGCACACTGGCTGCGCCGACGCTGCCAAAGACTTGACCGACCACCCACGGCGTGATAGTCGCGCCGATGCTGGCCGAGGCCATGATGCTGCTGGTGACTTTGCCTGTCATCGGCAAGCGCGTTTCGGCATAGGCCAGCATGGTGGGAAATAGCGAGGCCAGCGATAACCCGACCCCAATCACCCCGGCCCATGTCAGCCACAGATTGCCCTGCCCCACCCACAATAACAACGCGCACAGTACGCCGCCAATGGCATCGACTTGCATAATGCGCATGGGTGGCCACCGCAACGCAATCGGAATGCTGGCCACCCGACCCACGGTATACGCACCCCAGAATGCAGAAGAAAGGGCCGCCGCACCCACAGCATCGCCGATTTGGGTAGCCAAAGCGTAGTTGTACAGCCACCCACCCATCGTGACTTCACCACCCACATAGAAGAAGTAAAACAGCAGAATCAAAAGCAATACGCGCAATTGCGCTTTACTCATGGACAGACGCATGCTGTTACCCACCTGCGAGGCTTGGGCAATAGGCCGGGCCGGACTAGGCACGCGCCATATGGCAATCGCGAGCGGGACAGCCAGAATGGCAATAGCCCAATACGCACCATGAATATCACCCTGCTGGCTGGTCGCCCACGCCACCAGCATAGGCGCTAGAAACGCACCAATACCAAAGGTCAGGTGGAGCGCGTTCATATAAGGCCCTACTCGTTTGCCCAGTGCCCAAACAATCAGCGTGTTCTCACCGGTGTCCATCAGGCCGCCGAACGCGCGCGAGAAGAGCGTAATTGCTGCTAGCACCCATAACACCGACGCACTGGGTGTGATGAATAACGTGATGGCGATACCGATCAGCGCCACCGCCATCACACGATGACCACGAAAGCGCTCATATAAAAACGCGCTCAGAATGGCACCGATAAGATAGCCAATAGAGCGCATCGTAAATAAGATGCTAATGTCGCTCAAGCTTGAGCCAGTGTGTGCGGCCAGTTGATTAAGCGTGGGACCCATGATCGCCGCGCTGAGGCCCAGCAGAATGAAGCCAGCGAAGTAAGCGAAAAGCTGTAAACGTTCGGGAGGAGAGAGCGAAGTGGCAACCGAAATAGAGGCGGTAGTGTCTGG
>JANMVQ010000166.1:0-17752 GCA_031392845.1 Chloroflexota bacterium | reverse complement strand
GCTTTGACGGGAAACTTGTCATTCCGAACGCAGTGAGCCGAAGGTCCCAGTGGCGTTAATCGTAAGTGTTTCGCCACTGGGACCTTCGGTTCGCTTTGCTCAGCATGACAACGCTATTTCCCGCTAAAGTCGGGAGAGCCACTTTCTTAAAATAGCACCGCACTTGTCGCGTCTTGGTTATGAGGTTATGGGCAAGACAGATTTGCTCGCATAAAATCGTGGATAAACACGCTTTACATATTAAAGCATTGCAAAGACTAGGCAATGTTCTGGAATGCGAAGGCAACTATGCTGCCTCACGTAATGCCTTGCAACGCGCATTAAGTCAATCGGCGAAACCGATTCAACAGGCCAGTGTGCTGAACGATATTGGGTGGGTCTTGATGCGACAGGGTGACATTGATGAGGCCCGCCAATTGAGCGAACAAGCGCTCACGCTGTGCGCTGATGTGCCTGACAGCGACCGACTGCGTGCCCAAATTTTCGATCATCTTGGCATATTTGCCGAAGAGCGCGGTGACTTAGAAGATTCTCTGCGCTTTCATCGCAACAGTTTGGAGATCAAACAGCAGCTGGCCGATACCGGGGGCGTCGCGGAGAATTTGAACAACATCGGTTCTGTCTTTCAAAGCAGTGGGCGCTATGCCGAAGCCATGCAAAGCTACGAGGAATCATTGCGTTTGAATCAGCAGATTGGTTATACATTGGGTATGGCGATGGCGACTCTAAACATCGGGCTGATTCATGAAAACGAAGCACGCTATGAGGAGGCAATTAAGTACTACAACATCGCTTCGCAACCATTTACAGATATCGGTTACCGCCAAGGTATTGCGCTATGCAAGGGCAATATCGGCACCTGTTACTTGCTGCTTAAATGCCCCGAACAAGCTGAGGCATACCTGACACAGGCGTTGACGTTAAGCCAAGAATTGGGTGACGACGAAGGGCAATCCTATGCCTGGGTGTGGTGGGCCCAACTCTCGTTGGATAACATGAATATGCCACAAGCCGAGGCGCAGGCAACCCAAGCGCTGCAGTTCGCCCAAAGCAGCGGCTCGTTAGAACGCCAAGCTTTTGCCCAGCGCATCTGGGGGCGCATTTACTGTGTCCATAATCACCTTGGCCAAGCATTGGCATCGTTCGACCATGCATTAAGTCTCTTTAGAAGAATTGGCAATTTGACAGAGGCAATTGCGGTCGAAAAAGACATTGCGCAGATTCGGCCTTAGCAATCGAATAATAAAATCAAAAATAAGAAGGCACAATGAAGCACCTATTTTTTATATCAACAATTCGCTCCAGTATCGGACTAGGTCTAAGCCTGCTGATGATCTTGCTATTAATAGATCCATCGGCAGGAGGTCGCAAAGGCCGCTACACAGCCACCGATTTGCAAGTGTTCAACCCCAGCTTCAGTGCTCGAACGGCCAATGTGCAATGGGTCGATCAGAATGGCGCATTTCAAGCTGCTTTGCCCATCGATATTGGCCCGCGCGCTTCGCAATACTTCACACCCGAGTTATCCGGCCTGGTGCCCAGCACATTTATCGGCGGCATTGAAGTGATCTCGGAGACAGGCACGCTCTTTGCCACTGTTACCCATTTTGACAAAGGTCCAGGGGCTCCCGATTTTGAACGTGGCAATGAGCATTATGAAGTGCGGGCCAATGACAGCGCCGCCATCCAACTGAACGCACCGGTGCTCATTGTGAGTGGCACCACCCGCAGCAATATCTCTATTCTGAGCAGCATCGACGCGCGGCCGGTTACTGTGACGTTGCAATTTCACCGCGACAGTGGTGTGGTGGCCGCCAGCCTGATTACCACCGTCGTAGGCAACGCATTGATCGACGTCACATCCATCTTGTCCGGCGTGCTCCCATTCAGCGGCACGGCCCGCTTGTTTAGCAACCAAAGCATTGGCGGTTATGTTTCTATCTACGACGGCGAGACTCAGAAGGGTTACTCGCTTGTCCCCAAACCCCTGCCGGTGTTGGACACCCGATCCAATCACTATACGCAATATACGCAATTACCCGACACCTTTACCCGTAGCATATTTCCCAACGTGCAACCCACGGATGATGAATTTATCACGCGCACCCTGTATGTGCAGAATATCGATCTGTTCCAAGCGGGCGTCGTCATTCGAACTCGCTTTGGCCCATTGTTTACCGGAACGATTCCGGCACTGGGGCAAATCGCCTTCACATTACCTTACAGTAAAGCCATTAATGAGCTATTCCTAGACTCGGATCAATATCTCACCGGGGCGTTGCTGGTGGACGATGCAAACGCAGCCGATCGGGATCAAATTACCGGCGCAGCGGCTTATCCTGCCCTGTCGACAGATATCGATCGAGCCTATCGAAATTCAAATGCAACTAACGTCCCTAACGCTCCTAATGCCGCAAATCACTGTGCCGTTGCGCCAACAGTTTTTGGGGGTTACCAAGGCTGGCAAACCAGTTTGCGTCTGGTCAACAATGGCGACATCTCTGGAACTGCCGTGATCACTTACTTCCCGGCGATCGGCGCATCCAACAGCGCAACTCCAATCGTGGTCAGTCGTGTGCTAACACCGGGCATATCTGTTATTCCAGATTACGAACCCATTGCTAACAGCAACGCTGCCTGGTCAGCCTATGTTGAAGCCGATGTTCCCTTCTTTGGTGATGTCACCTCGGTGAAATCCGGGATCGCGGATGGCATTATGGCCTACCGCATAGAACCAACAATCTGCGCAATCACGCCGTTGCAGATGTTTATTCCATTGGCATTACGTTAGAATAAAGGCATGAGCGTGTCTGGCACGTCGACTCCCCCTGTATTGATTGCCACAGATGGAAAGGGCTATCGCTTGGATAAGAACGAACTATTCATAGGACGTTCAAATGACTGCGATATCGTCATTGACGATCCGCGTGCAAGTCGTAGGCATGCGCGTATTTTCCAACAAGGTGACTATCTTTGGCTGGAAGATCTAGACTCGCGCAACGGCATCGTGCTGAATGGCGAAAAACTGGTGGGTAATCACATCTTGAAAGATAGCTATGAATTTGTTATCGCAGGCATGCAATTTCGTTTGTTTGATCCAAATTCGACCCTGGGTGACAACACCGCCCCAGATTTGCAAATCAAGGCCGAGGCGCGCGAAGTTCGCCTGAATGGTCGCGAATTGGAATTGACCCAAAAGGAGCGCTCCCTGCTATGGTTGCTCTTTCAATTCCGTGGAGAAGTGCGCACAAAACAAGAGATCGCTCTAGCGGTTTGGCCGGAGTACACCGATGTCTCTGACTACAACATCGAAGGCTTGGTCAGCCGGTTGCGCGGGAAGATTGAAAAAGACGCCAAAGACCCTCAGTTAATTGTTACGGTTCGTGGAGTGGGATACAAACTTGTTTGATCAACAAATAAACAGGCGCGCTAGCGCTAGCGCTAAATGGAATTACTACGGTTCGGATGTGCTGCCCATGTGGGTGGCGGATATGGATTTCAGAGCCCCTGAGCCGGTGATTCAGGCGTTGCGAGAACGGGTGGAACATGGCGTATTTGGTTATGAAATGCCTCAGGCCCAATTAACGGAGACGATCTGCGCGTGGCTGGAACGGCATCACCAATGGAAGGTCACCCCGGCTGATATTGTGCCATTGCCAGGTCTAGTGAGTGGGCTCAACGTGATCAGCCGCGCCATCGGCCACATCGGCGATGCTGCCATTACTCTTGCGCCCGTCTATGGCCCTTTTTATAGCGCGCCAACCAATCAAGGATTGGCGGTGCAAAAAGTGGAGATGAAGAGGCTCCCCGGCGGGCCGGATGATCCTATCCGTTATGAGATCGACTACGAGGCATTCGAGAAAGCCATTACCGCACGCACAGCGCTGTTTCTCCATTGCCATCCGCAAAATCCAATCGGGCGCGAGTTCACCCCTGAAGAAAACAGACGGCTGGCCGAGATTTGCCTAAAGAAAAATGTGGTGATTTTTTCGGACGAAATCTGGTGCGATTTGACCTTAACTGGCACAAAGCATGTGCCGATGGCCATGCTTTCGCCCGAAATCGCGGATCGCTGCATCACCCTAATGGCCCCCAGCAAAACGTTTAACCTGCCTGGGCTGGGCTTTAGTTTCGCGGTGGTGCAAAACGAACAACTGCGCCAGCGCATTATGCTGGCCAAAGATGGCATCATCCCGATGGTCAATGCGTTGGGGCTGGTTGCCGCGCAGGCTGCTTTTAGCCAATGTGATGGCTGGCTGGCCGAGCTGCAAAGTTATCTCACCGAGAACCGGGATGTGTTGCTGGATTATCTGGCGGAGAATATGCCGGAGATCAAGTCCACACGTCCGGATTCAACCTATTTGGGTTGGCTGGATTGCAGCAAAACCAAAATTCAGGGCAGCCCGTATGACTTCTTTATGAAGCAGGCCAAAGTGGCCTTGAGTGATGGTGCCCAATTTGGCCCCGGTGGCGAAGGCTTTGTGCGCATCAACTATGGCTGTCCGCGCCCGCAACTGCTGGAAGCACTAGACCGCATGCGCGGCGCTTTGAAAGCCTTGTAGCCGCGACTCTAGCCGCCAGACTTATACACAAAAAAGCGGGCACGACCGCTCACATCGTGCCCACCAAATCAATGAAGGACAGGAGACGAAACCTTCATTGGTATGGTTGATATTATTCGCATCAGATTAGTTCGTAGTGAGACTATTGTGATACAACGGTAAAACTACTTCGAACGTAGTGCCTTTGCCCAATGTGCTGTGGACGGACATGTGTCCACCATGCGTATGCACAATGCTTTGTGCAATGGACAAGCCCAGACCCGCCCCACCGCTGACTCGAGTGCGCGATTTGTCCACTCGATAAAACCGCTCGAATACATGCGGCAAATCCTCCGGTGGGATGCCCATGCCCGTGTCAGACACCGCAATGCGCACAGTCTTGATCGCTTGTGGATCGCAGTCGATACTGACCCAACCGCCATCCGGGGTGTGTTTGATAGCGTTCTCCACGAGATTAAGAAAGACTT
Organism: Chloroflexota bacterium; assembly: GCA_031392845.1. Lineage (GTDB taxonomy): Bacteria > Chloroflexota > Anaerolineae > J036 > Brachytrichaceae > JANMVQ01. The sequence continues at coordinate 12,723 of JANMVQ010000166.1, read as the reverse complement.
GCTTCAACCGGTCCGCATCACCTAACACTTGTGCGTCGCCACAGATATTGGCCACCACCTTCACCCGCTCGTTGGCTAATACTTTGGCACTGCGCTCCACATCGGCAATAAGCGGCGCCAACGCCAGTGGCTGCTTTTGCATCTGCAACATACCGGCATCGGCCTGCGACAGCAACAATATATTGCTCACCATCCGGGTCATGCGGTCAGCTTCGCGCGTCATAGCGTCCAGCGATTCCACATCAGTGTGACCTATGACACGCATAAGATCCAGGTTGCCCCGAATTACCGTGAGTGGAGTGCGCAGTTCATGCGATACATCCGCTACTAAACGCTGTTGGGCCCGGAACAGACGGGACAGTCGTTCGATCATGTCGTTAAACGCCTGCGCCAGTCGTCCTACTTCGTCGCCTGGGGCAGAGCGCACGGGTACCCGCCGGTCCAAGTCGCCCGTTTGCAGAATCTCACGGGCCGTTTGCGTGATGCGATCAACCGGGCGTAACGCTCGCCATGCCGTCAATGCCCCGATCAGTGCCGAAAACAACACTGAGACGCCACCGCTCCAGGCCAACGCCAAAAACAAGCCACGCCGCGCATTTTCCACTTCTTCAAGCGACATGGCCACTTGCAGGTAGCCCAATGTCTGGCCGGTGCCATCTGGGATCAGAGGACGGGTGTATACCCGGAGCAATGGCGCATTGGTGTGTTGAGCCGTATTAATGAACGCGGAAGCTTGCAACTCTTCGGTTGGTTTCTGCTTGAGCGTATCCCAGTCCAGTACATCTAATGGTTGATCAAAATTCTCCCCCAGGTTTTGCGAGGTCAGCCGCACTTTGCCGGTTGGATCCAACACCTCGGCATAAATATTGGAACGTTGAAAAACGGTGAAACCTGGCAGGTTGACCACTGGGCGCATCGTTTCGGGATTGAGCGATAACGTAAAACCGCGGGTCATTTCGCTAGCAGCATTGGCCAAGCTTTCATCGATCTGGCGCAGCAAGATATACGACACCGCAAAGTAGACGCTGGCGCCAAACAGAAGCAACAGCATCGCCAAGATGCCGGTGTACCACAAGGTTAAGCGGACGCGGATAGACATTCGAATCGGACTGTACTGAGGCTTGCTGAGACAAAAGTGAGAAGGGTTAAGAAGTAGAAAGTAGAAAGTGCAAAGTAGAAAGCAAGGCACTCTCTTCACTTTCAACTTTGCACTTTCAGCTTTTTACTTCTGACTGAGGCAAATCATGCGCGGGCTGTCTTCGGTGTACGGGCTGAGGTCGTAATCGCCGTACCAGTCGGGGGCCTGGAAACCTGCTTGCAACAGCAATAGATCCATTTCATGGCGAAAGACATGCCGTAACCGAAAATGAACAACTTCGATATGTGTGCTTTCCACCATCCGATAACTCAGCTCTTGTTCTTGGGTGGCCCAATACACACGGCTCGACACATATTTGTCGATGCGCCCCTGCGTGACTGGGTCGATCACGGTGGCTTCAAACTCGTATACGCCATCATCGGGCTGATGGGCCAACTCGTCGTTGGGCGGCAAATCCACAATGAGTGCTCCCCCGGATAGCAAATGTTGATGGGCCACCCGCAAAGTGGCCAATTGATCTTCGCGCTGCAAGTTGTGCAAAAAGGTATTGAGGGCAATAAACGCCATGCCAAAACGGTCAGTCAACGACAAAGTGCGCGCATCGGCTTCCAGCAAGGTGGCTTTGGCCGCCAGCCCCAACGCCCTCACCTGCTGATGGGCGATGGCCAGCATTTCCGCAGTATTGTCCACCCCAGTGATCGCAAAGCCTGCTTGTGCTAGCGGCAGCAGCACCCGCCCTGTGCCCGCGCCTAACTCCAGCGCTGGCGCTTGTTGAGCCGAGCAAAACCTGCGGGCAAATTCCAGATACATAGGGATGTCGGGGGTATATGTGTTGTGCTGTAAGTCATAGACGCGCGCAAGCACAGAATAGGGCGATTCCATACCGCCAATCATACCTAGCTAGAGACTATCTAAAAAAGCCGGGTTGGATATAGAATCCCACTCGTCATATGGTCACCGGCTTGCACAGCGAACGTGCACTCAGCAGTGTAAATGTTCGTCCAATGGACCCGCGTCGCGATGGGCGCGCGGTGGCGTCGCTGCTTGAGTTGTGCTTCCATGCTGATGGGATTGATGATAGCGGCCAACGCCTCCTCAATATGCTTCGCCACTATGGGCCATTTGAAGCCTGGACATTAGATGGCGCACCGGGCTTTGTGTGGATAAGTGATCAGGGCATTTTAGGCAATGCTTCTATTCAGCGTAACAGTGCGCGCCGTGACACCTGGATTGTGGGCAATGTGGCGACTCATCCCAACCATCGCGGGCGCGGTATCGCCTCGCAACTGGTGGATGCATGCGTGCGGCATGCCTTTGCTCGTGGCGCAAAGCAGGTGGCCCTACAAGTACACCACGATAACGCGCCAGCCTTGCAGGTGTATCAAAAACTGGGTTTCATCCGCATGGGGAGCGCCATCCATTATCGACATGCCCCCATGAATCATCGCGAACCATTAATCGTCGATGCACTGCCAGACGACAGTCGCTTCTCTATCCGGGGTGCCCAGTGGCACGATCGCAATTTGATATGGCGGCTAGTGCAGGATAACGTGCCGACAGACATGACCTACGCCGAGCCGTTTGATGCCAATATGTATCGACTGGGTTTGCGCTGGAGTTTTGCCAATACCATGAATGGCAACCCGGAGCAATGGCGACTGGGTGAGGATAATTATGGGCAACTGGGCGCAGTGCGCACACGAGCAAATCCTGATCAGTCCGAGCATCACTTGGAACTGCTGTTAGATAACTCGGCTTCTGTCGAGATGGGGGTGGCGCTGGCCTACGCTGGATTGGAGCGGCTACGGCAATATATAAGCCGACCGCTATTGGCGGTGCAGTGTCGGGTCAATTCGCAAGTGCATACGGCATTACAACTTATCGGCTTTGTAGCCATGCGTGAGTTAGTGCACATGCGGCTGAATGTGTGAGCACAACCCCAGACTGGGTGGCTATTCATCAGAAGTATTCTCTAAGGTCATTCCGCCGAAATAATTAACGGTCAAGCATCCCCCAAAGGGGGCCCTTGAGGCCTGAGCGGAGCGCATTCTTATGCGCAAAGTCCCTTCGGGGACGCGGTCATTTTATTCCGCTGAATGACCTAAAGCAATCGCCCCAACATATTACGCATACTTTGTGCAGAACGCCACAGCATAGGGGTTGCTACCAAACGCTTTAGCTGATCTTTGGGCAATTTCCACACCCGGGCTTGCACCCGTCGAACACCCCAATCAAAGGCACGTCGCAGACGGGTGCCGTCCGGACCGTCGACAATCGCAAAATCAACGTGATCGTTACTGACCATTCCCCCTTGGTCGTGGCAAACCCGGATTTTGGGCGTCCCAGGCGGGGCTTTATCGAACTCAAACACAAACCCGTAGTATTTAGGGCCACATGCAATTGTTATCTGTTGAACTTTCCCCCCATCGGCTGCGTACCAATTCCCGCTGATAGGATTGGCTGCTGGTGCATACGCTGTCGCAGTGAACGTCAAGGTTAACGCAACTATCGCCTCGAATGGCATCAAAGATCCTCCTGATTGCAGTCGTGAGCGAACTTACATCTCAATTAGATTGTTAGATTTAGATTGTTAGATTATGCAGTCGTTATTTTGCTTTCGATGAATTTGTTATAAGTGAATATTGCTTAATACTTCTTAATATTGATTGCGTATTATAGCGGTTTTACGTGTTCATTGCGGCGAGGCAGCATCTCGCGCAGTAGCGCACCCCGACCCCGCAAAACCAGACCGAGTTTGACCAGTAAATCCACTGGCAGTGCGGTGTGAGGCTGATAGTGCTTTTTGTAGAACAGCCACATGGCACGTTGGAACTCGAATTGTGCTTTTTGGCTGGCGCGACTGGCGGCGCGCTTAATATGATGCACCATCACTGTGGGGTAATACATCACGCGATAACCGGCCTGTTTGATGCGCAGACACCAGTCCAGATCTTCGCCATACATAAAGAATTGCTCATCTAGTAAACCTACTTTAGCGATAGCGTCTGCGCGGACCAGCATGCAGGCACCGACGACGGCATCCACCTCAGCCGACTGATCTATGTCGAGATAGGTCATGTTATAGCGGCCAAAGCGTTTGCTCTTGGGGAAGAGCTTGCTTAAGCCGAGCAGTCGATACAATGCGACCTCTGGAGTGGGGAAACTGCGGCGACAAGCTTTATCGAGCGTGCCATCTTCCAGCAATAATTTTGGGCCGACGATCCCGACATCCGGGTATTGTTCGGCAAATGCAATCATCTGTGCCAGCGCATCCGGCGGCACGATGGTATCTGGGTTGAGCAACATGACGTAGCGGGACTGGGCTTTGCTCGGAAAACCAAATGTACGCAGCCCCAGATTATTGCCCGCCGAGAAGCCATTGTTGAGCGGATTGCGAACGAGCGTGACTTCGAGGAATTCCGTAGCCACCATGTCAGCACTGCCATCAGGGGAAGCGTTGTCCACTACACACACTGCAACCCGCAAGCCACGTTGTCCACGCAGAGAATGCAGGCAATTACGCAGCAAATCGCGGGTGTTGTAGTTCAGAATAACAATTAGTAAATCGAGCACTTCTGGATTTTAGCGTTGATTTACCTGTCACAAAGTCAATATCCGAATCAGCACCGGCAACCCGATCAACAAAAAGATCACGCCCAACACGCCAAAACCGCTGGTGAGCAAGATTGTGCCACAGACCAGCAGCGCGATCAACACAATGGCCCAAGTTAGGCGCGTGACACTAGTCTCGATGCGGTGCAGTTCGTTGGTCGAGTTTGGGGTGAGCTGTGCGCGTAGCTCCAATTGGCCGGTGAGGGCACGCGAGAAAAACGCATCGGCCTGAGTAGGCAATTGCACGCCAATGCGCCCAAAACGCACCACTTCGTTGACCACATCTTGTAGGCTGGCCGGGCCAGTCGCTTGTTGACCAGCGATGCCCAAGGCAAACGGTTGCAAGGCGGCCCATGGGTTGAACCGCGCATCAAGCGCGGTGCACATGCCACTCAGGATATTGGCGGCCCGGCCCAGATATAGCACGTTTTGTGGCACCTGGAACGGTAACGATGACAGCAAATCGCGAAATTGCAAAGCGAAGTTATACATCTCACCGAACTCGACATTGGTCAGATCATTCATCGCCATGCCCCAGACCTTATCGAAAAGCACACTGATGGCTTGTTCGATGCGTGGCACAGCTGCATCAGGCGTGAAGAAGCCCATCCGCTGCATGGCTTGGGTCATACGGCGCGCATCACGCAGGCTGGTGGCGATGATGATTTCTTTTAGTTCGCGCATGTTCTCTGGCTGTACGCGCCCCATCATGCCGAAGTCGATATAAATAAGGCGGAAGGGGCGGGAGGCGGGAAGTGTTTGGCGAGAGGGCGTGGGGCGTGGGACGTGAGGCGCATCACGCTCTACGCCTCCACCCCTAGGCTCATTCAACCCTCTCAACAGGCCGGAGATGATGGGGATTTCTGGCAAAGCCAAGCCAAGTGAGTTGTTGGCAATAGGGGAAGGCGCGGCGGGCGGTGGCGCGGTGAGTGCGCTGATCATGTTGGCGGTAATGCCCAACTTGTGGGCTTGTTCATCATCCAGTGGCTGCACGAATAGATTGCCCGGATGTGGATCAGCGTGAAAAAAACCTGTTACAAAAATTTGCTGCAAATAAGTCTCAAAGAGCTTGCGTGCAACGGCTTGGCGTGAAATACCAGCGCTTTCCAATCCTTCATAGTCAGTGATCTTGATCTCTTCGACGTTTTCCAGCACCAAGACCCGCTTTGTGGCTTGATATGTTTTGGGAATGCGCACCATTGGATCGCGGATAAATTGGCGAGCAAATTCGGCGGCGTGGTGAGACTCCAATTCATAGTCCAACTCTTGGTAAATGACTTCTGCAAATTCTTTCTGTAATGCGCCAAGGTCTGCGCGTCGCCGAATGGGTTCGTAATGTTGTAGCCAGCGCAAAATCGTCTTGAGCGCGTCCAGATCAGTGGTGACAATCTCATCCAGATCCGGGCGCTGGACTTTGATGATGATCCGTAGGGCGCAGGGCGTGGAGCGTAGGGTGGCCATATGGGCCTGCCCAAATGAGGCCGCTGCGATGGGCACTGGATCAAACTCCTCAAACAGCTCGCGAATCGGCTTGCCGAGTTGTTGTTCAATCAGCGGCACAATAACATGCGGCGGCACAGGCGGCACCGCATCCTGCAAACCTTGCAACTCGACGATGACTTCTTGGGGAATAATATCGACACGACTGCTGAGAAACTGGCCGAGCTTGATCCATACGCCGCCTAAATCCAACGCCAATACCCGAAAACTGCGGGCCAGCGCGACGAAGCGGTTCATGCGCCCGGCATCGACTCTAGCTTGGCCAAGGATGCGGGTCAAAATCACTTCCCACCAGATAAATCCCCCTATCATTTTGGCCCCGAACCACAGAGCGCGACGGGCGCGACTACGTAGGCGGCGAGGCGGGCGTCGAGATGCGGGAGGCGAAGGAGGTGACGAGGTGCTGTTTTGGTTGGACGACAACGACATATTGACTCGAATATTATTTGGCAATTGTGAGAAGTTTCGGACGCTGGGCCATGTAAATGCCGAGTCCGATAGGGCCAGTGAGGGCAATGCAAAGGAGCCAAGGCCAGCGCACTTGAATGCCATGGCGAGCCATATCGCTTTGCACCAGTGGCACAGTCAAAATCTGGTTCAGCACGATGTCGAGCCACATAAACCACAGCCCAACATTGTGGTTCATGGTCTCAGTTAGGGAGCGCCAAGAGCCTTGCGGTAATAGCCAAACCGACAGCGCGAGAGTAACAGGCCCAAGTGCTGCCCATAACCAGCGCGGAATCACAAGAGATTTACTTGGCCCCAGAGGAGTAGGTGTTTTGCGACGCGCCAAATAGACACTGAGCGCCAAGACACCTACAACAAAATAGGGCACGACATAAACCCACCCGCGCATTTGCCGTTGGCGCGCATCTTCGATCAATAGCACGGCCATGGGCATAAGCAACAGACCAAAGTAATTGAAACCCCACACAAACCACATGTCACTTAACAAACGGGCAGGGTTTTGCTCGACTTGGCCAGGATAAGGCAGGTTTAGCATGAGCAGCAATGCCAAACACCCGATAAACAACAGCCAGTAGAGCCAAGCTTGTTGGGCCCGCAACTTGCCCAGTTTGAAACGTTGATAGGCCACCCAGCCTGCGCAACCGCCCAGCAGATCAAAGAACAGCACATCCATCCAGGTGGCGGTGCGGCCATCGACAAACGATTGGTGAAACTCGTCGCTGCTGGCATAAGCCAACAGAATAGCAAAGGCGATGACGCTGTGTCGAGCACTCAGGTGCATTTGAGGATTGATGGCACGCAGGGTCAGCCACATCAAGAAGGCATAAGCGCCGATGTGACCAAGCTTCTTCCAAATTTTGTCGAGGAGTGGTTCGGGAGCGGATGGCAGGCTGGGTTGGGACGACACAAAGAAAATGGCAGCCATCCAGATGATCAAGGGGCCATATCGCCACAGAAGTTGAATAATAGGCGAGCGTGAATCGGTGTTTGTATTTGCCACTTTTATGATTGATATTGACAATCTACCTACTAGTAGATACAATGTTTGCTGTGAGAGTAAAGCGAGACAAGCCGGTAGATATCGTGATTCTGGACATTGCACAGGATCTGGTACAACGTGGCGGCTATAACGCGTTTAGCTATCACGATCTGGCGGATGTGATCGGGATCAAGACTGCTAGCATACACTACTACTTTCCAACAAAAGGCGATCTTGGCAAAGCACTGATGAGGCGCTATACCGATACGGTGCGCGAGCATCTGTCGGGCATTGATACACAGACTAACGACGCCGCACGCAAACTAAAATTGTGCGCGGAGATGTTTGCCGGATCGTTATGCTTGGACAATGGGCAATTGTGCATGGGTTGCATGCTGGCGTCCGACTTGATGACGCTGCCGAACGAGGTGCAGGACGAAGTGCGGGCATTCTTTGCTGATCTGGAGCGCTGGGTGGCTGGTGTAATGCATGAGGGTCGCAATGCCAAGCAACTTGTGTTCATTGACACGCCGGACAAAGTGGCGCGTGCGTTTGTAGCGATGTTGCAAGGGACCTTAATTGTGGCGCGCACTTTGAAAGAGGCGTGTCAGCCGCTGGAAACAACGGCGTGGTTTATCTCGACGATTACGGCGCATTAGCGCCGCGCTAATGCGCAGAAGCTATAAATTAATTTAGGGTTTAGTTTTACGGAGGTTTTTTCAATGGGTGCTAATACATTTGCAGTAACGGATACAAGCTGGCCGACGGATATCGAAGCGTCAGCCGGACTGGTGTTGGTGGATTTTTGGGCCGAGTGGTGTGGCCCGTGCAAGCAGATTGCGCCGATTCTCGAGCAGGTGGCTGGTGAGAATAATGGCAAGATCAAAATCGGCAAACTTGATGTGGACAGCAATCAAGACACCGCGATGAAGTTCGGGGTGATGAGCATCCCGACGATGATCTTGTTCAAAGATGGCAAGCCGGTTGAGCGTTTGGTGGGTTACATGCCCAAAGAGCGTCTAATGCAGAAGATTCGCCCACACATGGCGTAGCTATTAGACGACGGACAATCGACGACGGACGACCGATAAAATCCTGTTTAGCGCAGGTTTCGGTGGTCTGTTGTCGGTCGACGGTCGTCGGTCGTACTTATGACAGATAAACTTGCGATTATTGGATCGGGTCCAGCGGGATTGACAGCGGCCATTTATGCAGCCCGATCCTTTTTGGAGCCGTTGGTATTTGTAGGGCCGGCGTTTGGTGGGCAGATTGCCACCACGACCGAAGTCGAGAACTTTCCAGGCTTTCCAGCGGGATTACAAGGGCCGGAATTGACGATGGCGATGCGCGAGCAGGCGGAGAAATTCGGCTCGCGGGTGGTTGAAGAAACAATTGATAAAGTCGATCTTAGCCAGCGCCCATTTAAGTTATGGACATCCAGTGGTGAATATGAAGTAGAGTCGCTAATTATTGCGACTGGCGCGACACCGCGCCAACTCGATGTGCCTGGGGAAAACGAATTTATTGGGCGTGGCGTGAGCTATTGTGCCACCTGCGATGGCTTCTTCTTCCGTAACAAAGAGATCATTGTGGTCGGTGGTGGCGACAGCGCCTTTCAAGAAGGGTTGTTTCTGACCAAGTTTGGTTCACGCGTGCGCATCGTGCACCGCCGTGACGAATTTCGTGCTGGGGCGACTTTGCAGAAATATGCGCAGGAAAACCCAAAGATTGAACTAGTCACGAATACGGTCATTGAAGAGATCAAGGGCAACGGCAAAGTCAACGAAGTGCTCTTCAAGAATCTGAAAACGGGTGAAACCAAGCCCAGCCCAGTCGAAGGTATTTTTATCTTTGTCGGCCACCTGCCTAATAGTGATTTGTTCAAAGGACAGCTAGAGACAGATCATGAGGGCTACCTTAAGGTCGATGCACGGCTGCACACCAATGTGCCGGGCGTGTTTGCGGCGGGCGAGATTCATGATAATTGGTTTAAGCAGGCCATTACCTCTGCCGGATTCGGGTGTATGGCGGCGATGGAAGCAGAGAAGTTTTTGACGAGGCCCGAGTAGCCTTTTGCGCTTGATTAGGCTGGTTTTCACTGATCTCGATGGCAATCTCACGAGTTGCCTTTGGCAACAGTAAAGATACTGTAATTTTGCTTGGCAAAGCAACAATTTTTGCCCCAAGTAGTCGAAGACATTTTCTTTTGTCTTCGACAATTGGGTTTTGTAAACCTCTCCAGACTTCTGCTCGAAATCGCATTGCCACGGCAACGCCGTCTTCAGTCGGCCCTGCTGCATTCAGCGCGGCTTCTGTTTCCGCTTTAGCGATGCTTAATGCAGTGTGCTTCTTTTCAAGCATTTGCAGCTGATCCTCAACGACTTTAGTGAGTAAGGGCGATGTCATTTTTGAGATATTGGACACAAGATTGGCTGCCTCGCGTTCGCATTCGCTGATGAGGCGCTTGATTCTTTCGAGTTCCTCATGCTTGGGCCCGAGTAAGGCTAATTCTTGCACTTGGGCCTCGCGAAGTGACGTTTCGAATTGGTCACCTGTTAAAACCTCTACAACAAAGTCCCAAACGGCTTTTTCAATGGGCTCGACAGATACATATTGTGGTCTACAGCGCTCTTCAAGCGTGTGGTGCTTATGACCACTAATATTGCATCGGTAATATCCCCTGATCTTCTCTTTGCGACCACGCATGCGATGGGCATCGCCCAGCAAGTGAGGCAAGCGTTACACCACATCCACCAGCAGGGCTGGGTGCATGCCGATGTGAAGCCCGCCAACATTTTGCGCGGCGCGGCAGGGCGCTATATTTTGTGCGACTTTGGGTTGGCGTGCGCAGTGGGTGCGAGGCCACCCGCGCAGGGCACACCTGCGTATATGTCGCCGGAGCAGCACATGGGGTTGGCGTTGGATGGCAATTGCGATTGGCATGCGTTGGGGGTGGTAGTGGAGGAGATGAGGGGGGATCATGAGACGTCACAGGTTTACCAAACCTGTGACGTCTGACGGCCACTCAATTTTGCATACAATTCCACTTGATGGCTGACGATCTTGAAACCCGACTCGCGCTGCTGCGGCAAGCCTTTGGTGGACAACTGGATAACCCAGCCTATTTGGCGGCTGAGGCTACCCTGCGGCAGACTGCTGCCGAAAGCGTTAAGAAACCGACCCGCAAACGCGGCGCAAAAACTTACAAAGCCAAGCTTGATGGCGATGGTGCCATTGCGCAGGACGATAGCTTTGCCGTGGGCGCTGGTGCAGTCGGCATTAACGGCAAGAACCTCGGCGAGGTGTTGGTCAATTCAATCAAAATTGTCTATGGCGCTGGCACTCATGCCCCAGAAGACAAGCGTCGGATGGTTGCCGCATATCTCAATTGGCTAATGCTGGATTGTGCCAAACTCAAACTGGATGCGATTGACAAGAAGTCCGACCAACCTAGTGCGAAGTTGATCGAGTTGAGCGATATCTATATCGATCTCAATGTTTCGCTCAGCATTCCCAACAAAGCCAAATCATTGGGCGACTATCTGGCTGAACTAAAGAAACATGGGCGCGACCGCATAGGCTTTGATGGCGTGACCGTGAAAGGCCTGCGCGACTTAGATGAGGGTAAAACTCGCCAAGTTGGTCTGCTGGAGGCGGCGGCGCATCATCGTGAACTGATCGTGTTGGGCAAGCCCGGCTCGGGCAAGTCGACCTTCGGGGCGTTTGTGCTGCTTAATCTGGTGCAAGTAAACCAAACGAATAAGGCAATCACAAAACAGGCGCTGGAAAAGCTTGGGCCGATGGCGGCGCATCACACGCTCTTGCCGGTGCGGATCGTGCTACGGGAGTTTGGTGAATATCTGATTCTGCATAAGCTAGAAGGCAGTGCCGATGATGTTTGGGCCTTCTTCAAGCACACCCTAAAGCAAGATGCGCTAGAAACCGGTACGGGCGAAGTGATCGAACGCCTGATCCGACAAACCGGTGCGCTGTTTTTCTTCGATGGTCTGGACGAGGCCAGCACGCCTGAGTTACGCGCCTTGGTGATGAAAGCCGTTAATGCCTTCAAACGTACGGCTGGCGCAACATGTCGTTATCTCGTCACTGCGCGCCCGTATGCATGGGCGGGCGGCCCTGACCCACAACAGGGTATCTATGCCATCGATGATCTAAACCCTGAACAGGTGGATCACTTTATTGAGCGCTGGTACACCGCGTTGGTGCAACGCGAGATTCGCAAACCCAGCGATGCGGATCCGAAACGCGCAGCTTTGACCAAGGCGGCACGGCGGGCGGACATACGCCCGCTAGCGGCCAACCCGCTGCTGTTGACCTTGATGGCGACTCTACATACCAATACCGCCCAATTGCCGGAGGATCGCGCCAGTTTGTATGACGAAGTGGTTGAGCTGCTGCTGGATCGCTGGAATGCGCTGGCCGGGGCCAATCAAGCACTCCTTGAGCAGATTCAACCCTATCGCCCAGCCCTTACAGATGTCCGCCGCGTGATTGAGGCGCTGGCCTTCAAGATGCATAGCGATCACGTCGGCCAAGAAGGCACCGCCAACATCGAGCTAGAGCGGCTGTGCAAGGCCTTTGCCGGGTTGTTGGGCAAGAGCCACGATCGAGCCACGCATGTGGTCAACTACATCAAAGATCGGGCTGGGCTGTTGCTCAGCTTGGGCGAGCGCGACGAGACCGAATATTTCACCTTTCCCCATCGCACCTTTCAGGAGTATCTGGCCGCATGTTATTTGGCGGGCCAATCCGACAGCGAGATTCACAAGCAGCTGAAGCAATTGACGGCGACGACCCAACTGCGCAATCACTGGCGACAGGTGCTGCAACTGGCGGCGCGGGTAGCTGGCCCCAATCGCGGCACGCTGATGAGCAACGAGCTGATCCATGGCCAAGCCGCCGAGGGTTATCTGAAGAAACATGTTCTCACCCAAGACGATTGGGAGCGGGCCATCTTGGCCGGGGAAATGCTGCGCGAGATCAAGGTGAAATCGCTGGCAGGCAGTGAATCATTGCTGAACATGAAGGCCCATATCGACACTTGGCT
>JANMVQ010000200.1:0-27737 GCA_031392845.1 Chloroflexota bacterium | reverse complement strand
AGTTATTCGGGGATGACAGGCTTCGACGGATTGAGTCAGCTTCGGATGGCGGGCCGAGTGGTGTCCCTCGTTAAAAGGCGCAAAGCACGCAAGTGCAAAAGTCAACTGGAACAAGGTTCCGATGGCTGCTTAATCGCAGTTAACGGGTCCTTCCGGCGTTTACGCCGGCGTCGCCCAATCCCTCGTGTTGGTGGGGTGAGGATGCGATGTCACAATGCCAACAGGCGCCTCGCTGATGATCATAAGCGGTCCGGTGCTGGCTGACAGCCAATCCATGAACTAGCGTTGTGCTAACTTTGCTTCTGGAGATGTACAACGCGAACTTAAAACAGAAGCTACGCTCGTAGTCATTCGCGGGTTTCTCTTTTCGGACCCGGGTTCGATTCCCGGCATCTCCATCTTGCCGAAATTATGAAGTGAGAATTATGAAACACAAATTGCTTCATAATTCTCACTTCATAATTTAATACGATATCGACACTTCTCGCGCTCACCCTCTTGATACAGGTCTAGATTTTCTGGGATTGGCACAACCTCAACAAGTTCAGCCCCAGCCCACTCGCAGGTCCGGCGCGAAGCGTAATTGTCGGGGTTACAGGTGATCCACAACTCGCTAAACCCGTGTTGACGCGCCAATGGCAGCAACAAACACACCGAACGTGCAGCATAGTGATTCCCCTGAAATCTCGGTTCGACCCCATAGCCAATCTGACCGCCGTACATCAATAGGTTGAATGAACATCCCAACCGCAAATCAATCCCACCCATGCGCTCATTGGTCAGCGTATGGCGCATGTCAAAAACATACGCTGGCACGTGATCCATAACAATATTGGCTGGACTGCGGCGTATCACCGTCAGCATCAAATTGTCATCAAACAAGTCTGGCACATCTCGGAACTGTGTATCAATAATCGGACTGGTCTTATAGATTTCTGACATAGAGTTGACTCATTCAACCCGCTCCGTCTTGTAAGGACGAGCGAGTTTATACGTTCGGTCTATTTGGGTAATCTATCGGCTGCTTTTATCTTTCTACTTGCTCCGCTCCTAATTGTAAAATGATTACGTGCCAAAAGCTTCGCTTACACCTATTCAACTGCAAGATCGCGTCAAATTGCGTAAACCACATGCCTGCGGGAGTTACGAATGGACAATTGTGCGTCTTGGTGCTGATATTGGCTTAACGTGCAACCAATGTGGTCGCCGTGTTTTGCTCCCACGTATGGAATTCGAACGGCGTCTGACCCAGCATTTTCCACCCGTTGCAACTCACAAGCCTAACGATTCGTAATTACATAATGCACTTATCGACGGAAGACTGTCAATCTAGTGCATATCATAAATTTGCAGAACAAGACTAGGACACATATGAAGAGAGTTGCATTGTTGTACGGCAACGCTGGCGGTGGACATCGCAGCGCAGCCGAAGCGATTGCGCAGGGTATCCATGTCACTTTTGGAGATAGCGTTGAAACAGTTCTGGTGGACGGCTTGCGTCGTGCGCCCACCCTCGTCAAAAACCTCGTCGAAACCTATCCTCAGATGGTCAATCAAGCTCGACTACTGTACTCGCTGGGTTACCATGCCATCAATGATCAACGGGTACTCACCGCTCTGCGCCAAGCGCTTGAACCCGTGACGGAGCTACCCGTCGAGAACATGATTCTGCGCAACCCCGCCGATGTCTATGTGTCGTGCCATCCTATGTTCAATAATGCCGTGCCACACGCGATTAAGACGATCGAGTCACACGCCAAATTCATTCATGTTGTCACTGATTTAGTGTCTGGCCATGTCATGCACTACGACGCAACCGTTGATCATCTGATTGTGCCCACCGAAGAAGCTCGGCGTGATGCCATCGCCAATCTTGTGCCCATCGAGAAAATCTCAGTGTGTGGTCAACCAGTCTGGCCAGATTTTCGCCAACGCACTGCCCAACGCGACAAAACCCGTCAAGAGTTAGGCCTAGACGAACGCCCAATGCTTTTGCTGATGGGTGGCGGTGACGGCATGGGCCGAATCGAGTCTATTGCACGTGAGCTGATGCATAGTGACTTGCCCATTCAATTGGTTGTGGTCTGTGGGCGGAATGCGCAGCTTAAAGAGAATATCGAGTTTTTGCAGGAACGTATCCCCACCAAGGTTCTGGGCTTTGTCAAAACTGTGCCGGAGTTAATGGGGGCCGCCGACATCCTCGGAACCAAGGCCGGTCCCAGCACTATCTGTGAGGGCTTTATCGCCGGTCTGCCCATCATCTTGTTCGACGCTGTGCCCGGCCAGGAAGAAGGCAACGTGGATTATGTGGTGAGTAGTGGCGCTGGAGCATGGTGCCCCAATCCGCTCCAATTCAAAAAGCAAGTGCAATATTGGCTACAGCACCCCCATGAGCTGCGTGTCACCCGCATGTTGTCGACTACGCTGGCCCGCCCTGATTCTGCCCTTGAAATCGCACGCGTGATCGGGCGATTCCTATAAACCGTGTCAGTCATGCCGAGTCGGAGGCTAAGACCCGCGGTTTGTGCGGCACATTTGAGCCAACCGTAGGACTTAAGAAACAGGCTCTTCTTTCCGGTGGTTAACCATATCGATCTTGCCGTCTTTCAAATCAAACACAACATCGGCATATTCCAAGCTGAGAGGATCGTGGGTGGCCATCATAATAGTGACACCCTCGCGTCGGGTTAACTCACGCAGCAGACCCAGCACTTGGCGAGCCGTGTGACTATCGAGCTCACCGGTCGGTTCGTCGGCCAGGATTAGGTCAGGTGAGTTGGCCAAAGCTCGCGCGATGGTCACGCGTTGCTGCTGGCCGCCGCTCATCTCATAGGGCATATGGCTAGCCCACTTGCCCACGCCGACCAAATCCAGACACTCCTGAGCGCGCTTGTTGCGTTTGCTGGCGCTGGCACCCGCCAAGCGTAAGCTGAGATCGATATTTTCCAGCGCAGTAAATGTCGGCACCAGCGAGAAAGATTGAAACACAAAACCGATACGATGCCGGCGCAACTCGGTCATCTGGCGCTCCGAATAATCGTTGATCTCTTGGCCAAACAAGGCCACGGTGCCGCTGGTAGGTTTGTCCAACCCGCCGATAGAGTTGATCAGTGTCGTTTTGCCACTGCCGCTGCGCCCTTTAAGTGCAACAAAGCTGCCCCGTGCGACTTCAAAAGAGATGCCGCGCAGTGCGAATACTTTGTTGTCGCCGCTGCCATAGACCCGCTCAACCCGATCTGCTTTAACCACTGGTGCTGTCTCTGCCGTTGCCATAGGCACCTATGGTAGCGCAGTTTATTGAAGCGCAGTTTATGACAGCGCAGTTTATAGTTCCTAACATGTATTACGACATCACCCGACCTCTAACTACGCGCACCGCCGTTTTCCCTGGCGACACGCCAGTGTCCATCAATCCAGTCGCCCAAATGAGTGCGGGGGCATCCTGCAATGTAAGTGCACTAACGCTCAGCTCGCACGCCGCCACCCATATCGATGCGCCACGCCATTATTCAGATGACGCAGTCGGGATACAGGCTATTTCGCCGGAGATCTTTCTCGGTCCAGCCCGTGTCGTTACGATAATGTCACCCTATATCCAACGGACTGATTTGGAACAGCACAATTTAGCTGGCGTCCATAAGATTTCCTAAAGGGGACTGCCCTGCTTTAGCTGGCAGGGGAATTTACCGAAGGCGGCGGAAGCCGCTCCTTATTGAACTAAACGATTGACAGTTGATCATCATTTTGATAGGATTTAATCCTAACTTTGGGGCGACAAAGTTATCGTCTTCGGACGAAAGAAGCCGTCTAGCTTTAGCTGACGGAGTCGTCACCGGCTTATCATCCATACTCGTGCTAGTACGATACCCAACGATGTATGGGAGGCCGACTTTGCCTACTTCGACCCAGCAGCGGCCAACTATCTGGGTGAATTAGGCGTGCGACTGATCGGTACCGACGCTCCTTCTGTCGATCCAGCCACCAGCAAATCGTTGCCAGCCCACAAAACCTTCTTGCATCACAACATCATCATCATGGAGAACCTAAACCTAACCGGCGTGCTCGATGGCGACTATGAGCTGATCGCGCTTCCGCTCAGTATTGTGGATTGCGATGCTGCACCTGCGCGGGCCATTTTGCGGAATTGACCTGTATAATCACGCCAACAACCCACGGGGAGTCTGCGGACGCAGGCTGAGAGGGTGTCCAATCCGACACCGACCCTTGAACCTGATCTGGATCATGCCAGCGTAGGAAATGCATCGTCGCTCATCTCACTCGAAAAGCACCAATCCCCTAAGTGATAAACCAACACCTTGCGCGGCATGACTGCACAAGGTGTTTTTGTTTGTCATGAGTGAATCCAATTTTTTGAGATATGTGATCATTGCGAATGGGGACGCGCCTTCTGCCGAGACCATTCGGCATTGGCTGCGGCCTGGCGATCGGTTGATCTGCGCCGATGGCGGCTGTCGTGTTGCTTTAAGTCATGGATTACGCCCTGACTACGCCATCGGTGATTTCGATTCATTGTCCGAGGCCGATTTTCAGCAGTTACAGCAGGATGGTGTTGACATCCAACGCCATCCACCCCAAAAGAATGAAACCGACCTAGAACTGGCGCTCCAGCTCGCCATCTCGCAATGCGCAAGCGAGATCGTGGTGCTGGGTGCGCTGGGCGGACGATTGGATCACGAAATGGCCAACCTTATGTTGCTGGCGATGCCGGGGCTCAATCAAATACCGGTCATCATCGCGGGAGAGAAACTCGAGATTCACTCCCTCGATGCGCGCCAATATCCAGCTACCCTACACCTGCACGGTCATGTAGGCGACACCGTGTCGCTCATTCCCTACGGCGGTGATGCGCTCGGCATTATGACCGACGGTCTGCAATATCCACTGCGCCACGAAACGCTAAGCGTTGGGCCAGCGCGCGGGGTGAGCAATGTCATGATCCAAGATCAGGCCCGAATTAGCGTAGCAGACGGGTTGTTGCTATGCATCCACTCCTTAAAACCAATCTAAATCATCTTTTATCTGTTATTTCTCGGTTCTCATAAAACATGAATACTTTTTTCTCTAAAGCGTTGTCGCTTGGAATGTTGTCGCTCATATTGTCGGCTTGCGCCGCACTGCCGCCACGCGCTGCGGTACCGGCAGCTACCGCCGTCGCGCCGGCCTCGGTAAAACCCAGCTCCCTGACAGTCATGGTTCACGATAGTTTTGATATCGGTGAGGATTTGCTGAAACAATTCGAGCGGACAAATAACGCCAAAGTCACACTCTTGAAATCGGGTGATGCCGGGGCCATGTTGAACAAAGCCATCTTGAGCAAAGGCGCACCCTTAGCCGATGTGATTTTTGGTGTGGACAACGCCTTCCTCAGCAGGGCGCTAGCTGCCGAACTTGTCGAGCCCTACGCCGCGCCAGCCTTGGCCAACATCCCTGCCAAGTTCAAACTGGACGCCAAGAATGGCTTTCTGCCGGTCGATTACGGTTATGTATCGCTCAATTTTGACGCAACGTATTCTGACAAAGCGCTGGTAGCACCAAGCACTTTGCGCGAATTAGCTGAGCCTAAGTGGAGCAAACGGTTAGCGGTGCAAAATCCGGCCACCTCATCTCCTGGTATGGCCTTTCTGCTAATAACTATTGCCGCCTTCCCCGAAGGCAGTGATTACACCTGGCAGCAGTTTTGGGCCGACCTAAAGAAAAATCAAATTCAAGTCAGCGCAGGTTGGAGCGATGCCTATTACAAGGACTTCAGCGGCAGCAGCGGCAAAGGCCCGTATCCCCTGGTCGTCTCGTATGCCACCAGCCCTGCCGCCGAGTTGTTCTACAGCGAAGGCAAGCTCAAGCAACCGCCGACGATTAATGTCGATGTGGGCGCATTCGAGCAAGTGGAATTTGTGGGCATCATGAAGGGCAGCAAAAACCGTGTTTTGGCCGAGAAGTGGGTGGACTTTATGTTGAGTGCGGATTTCCAGAAAGACTTCCCGACTCGTATGTGGGTGTATCCGGTACTAAAAGATGTCGTACTACCCGATGTTTTTACCCAATATGCGCCGTTACCCAAACAAGTGTTCAGCCTTAGTCCGGCTCAGATTGATGCCAATCGTGACAAATGGGTCCAGACTTGGACGAACATTGTGCTGAAGTAACACAGACGGAAAAACAAAGACGCAGACTTCCGACAAGCTTTCAGGATGACTGATCGCGATGTGACGTAGTGAAGCAGCGGTGAAACAACGATGTTGAGCAATGAATAACGTTGGTGTAACAGTGGGATAGCGATGAAGCAACAGCGTGAAACCTGAATACTTGCCGAAAGTCTGCATCCTTATGCAGCGAATCTGATGGCGACCGATGCGATGAAGATTATGTAACTATAGTGCTAAAACGACGGGACATAATGTAAAAACGATGCGAGAACGACATAAAACGATGGAGAACAATGACATCTGCGATGTAGAACTGGAGCCATCAGATGGGCTTTGCGACTTTAGGGTGATGTGGAATGATGTAGAGTGTTGAGACTTTGTTGTAGTCAGCGAACTTTAGTGCTTTCTATACTGTTAGTCGTAGCACGTTGCAAACTCCGCACGAAAAGCTAAAGATTTCCTCAGATTCTTTTGTATTTGTATATATCGATTTGCCTGTATGACACGCATAGAGGAAGATAGGCCCTATGTCCAATCTTCATCCTACAGATAACCAAGGTGCTGAGGACGCGCTGGTTGTCGCCATCGACCTGGGTGGAACAAATATCCGCACCGCGCTATGCAATACCCACGGCCAGATTTTGACTCGCATAAAGCAATCGACCCGTCCCGAGGAAGGCCGTGACGCGGTCATCAATCGTATGATCATTTCGGTTCGTGAAGTGCTTCCCAAAACAGGACGTGTGCGTGCGGTAGCCGTGGCCTCACCTGGGCCACTCAACCCACGCACCGGTATCGTTATGGTCGCCCCCAATTTGTACTGGCGGGATGTGCCGTTGCAACAGATCATGCAGGACGATTTGGGTCTGCCAGTCAAACTGGGTAATGACGCCAACCTGGCCGCGCTGGGCGAACAGCGCTATGGAGCAGGTGCTGGTTATAACGACATGGCCTACGTCACGGTCAGCACCGGCATCGGCTGTGGCGTGATTCTGAATAATCAATTGGTCGTCGGCGCGCGCGGGTTAGCCACCGAGTTGGGCCACCACTGCATCAACTTTACTGGTGCACCCATCGCCAGTGGGGTGCCCGGCGGATTTGAAGGCTATTGCGCTGGCCCGGGCATTGCCAAACGCGCCCAGGCCAAATTAGCTGAGGGCGGACCCTCGCTGTTGCGCGAGATGGTGGCAGGGGATACGAGCAAGGTCGGGGCCAAGGAGGTGGGGCAGGCTGCCCAGCAGGGCGATGTCCTGGCCCTGACCCTGATCCAGGAAACCGGCTACATTTTGGGGATGGGTTTTGTAAATCTGTTGCACCTATTCGACGTTGAAGCGATTGTTGTTGGTGGCAGCGTGGCCTTGATGGGTGATGTGCTGTTTAATCCGGTGCGTGAGACTATTCAGAAATTTGCTATGCCCCCCTATCGTGACCGCCAGCTACTTATGGCGGCCTTGGGTGACGACAGTGGCTTGCTCGGTGCGGCGGCGTTGGCGGCGCAGGAATAGCGCAGGCCCGGTGTCAGTAAAGCGTATTAGTTGATAACCTAGTGATTCAATCTACAATTTAACCATGGCTCCTGCTCCTCGAAACCCCTATATTGCTGGCAAAGCGCTCAAAGATGCGCGCGGCTTTTGGGGCCGTGACGATGTTTTTAGGGTCGTACAGGCAGAGCTCGAACAAACGGAGCGCAACGCCATTGTGCTGTTTGGGCAACGGCGGATTGGCAAAACCTCCATCTTGCTCAATCTGCAATCGCGCTTGCCTTCACCACCATTTCAGGCGGTGTATTTCGACTTGATGGATCGTGCGCGTAAACCGCTGGCCGAAGTATTGTTTGAGTTGGCGTCAACAATCGCAAGCGATCTAGGGCTGCAATTGCCAAACCACGCTGATTTTCTGGAAGATGCCCCCCACTATTTTCGCAAGCAGTTTCTGCCAGAGGTCTATCAAAAGCTCGGTCCAAATCAAAGGCTGGTGCTGCTGTTTGATGAGTTTGATGTGTTAGATGTGCGCCAAGAGGGGCAACTTTCCAATCAGTCGGCAACTCAGGCTTTCTTTCCTTATTTGCGCGAGTTGATGGTCAATGAGTCGCAATTGGGTTTTGTGTTTGTGGTTGGGCGAAAAGCAGGTGAACTGAGTATCGAAGCAAAAGCGGCATTTAAGGCCGCACGTTACTACCGCATCTCTGTGTTGGATGCGGACGCTGCCCAGGCGCTCGTGCGTTCGGCTGAGCTGGATGGGGCGCTTCAATTCGAAGCGGCTGCTGTGCAACGCATACTGTCACTGACATCCAATCATCCCTATTTCACCCAGCTCCTATGTCAGCTCATTTTCGAGCGTGAATACGCCATCCGTTCGGCGGCCACAGCATCTTCGACCGTCCACCTCAATCTCAATGTCACTATCAGCGATGTCGAAAGTGCCGTCCCAAAGGTTATCGAAGCGGGCGAGAATATTTTTGAGTGGATATGGGATGGCCTACCGCCCGCTGAGCGGGTGATCTTTTCAGCCGTTGCGGCGGGCACCGATGAACAAAGCGTCGTGAGTGAAGACCGTCTGCTGGGCATCTTACAAGCATCAGGCGTGCGCATTCTGGTGCGCGAGTTGGAATTGGCGCCCAAAACGCTTATCGAATGGGAAATGTTGCGCGAGGCCGAAGGGGGTTATCGGTTTTTTGTGGAGTTGATGCGGCGTTGGGTTGTTGCGCGCAAGCCACTGGCAAAAGTCAAAGACGAGCTCGACAAAATTAATCCTCTAGCCGACACACTTTATCAAGCGGCCAATGGCTTTGTGCGGCGGGGTGATTGGAACAAAGCGGAAGATCAGCTAAAGCAAGCGCTGGGGGTGAACTCCAATCACTTAAAGGCGCGTCTGCTCTTGGCTGAAACTTATAAGACGCTCAAGCGACCCGATGATCAGCTGCGCGAATTGGCTGAAGCCTATCGTATTGATGAGGATGGGTGTCGGATTATCTATGAGACGGCCCTACTAGAGTGTGCCGAAGCGCTGGGACGCGACAGTCAAAATAATATTGCATTGCAGCTGTATGCACGAGTGCTGGAAATCTCACCGCAAAATCGTACGGCCAAGGAGCGCCGACGCGGGCTATTATTAGGGCGTGGAGAAGCCGCATTGAAGGCAAATGAGCTGGAGATAGCCCGTCTGGCCTTTGTGGAAGCTGAAGCGGCCGATTGGACAAAAGAGGTTGAAGCGCGTATCCAGCAGCGGGATGCAGAAGTAATTCGAGTCACGGCCGAGACTGAAGCCCGTGCAACACAGCGCCGCATGTGGATCGAGCGGGTTGGGATGAGCCTGACCCTAGTGGCGTCCATCGCCATCGCAATCTGGATTGTGATCGGTCAGCTGAATTCGGTTGCCAGCCCGGTTGCAACACTAACTCCGACTACGGTTAACAGCAGCAATGCCGCACCGCCGACGGCACAGGTGATACAAGTCACCGCACCGCCGACGACGCAATTTGTGGTCATCACAGCAGTCGTGCCTCTAAACGAATTCTTGGGCGAGCGAGCCACCTATCGTGTTGCGTTTAGCCCCGACGGCAAGACGTTGGCCATGGGCGGCATCAGTGGCCAGATCTTGTTGCAGGATATCAGTAACCCGGTCGGCCAGGTGTTAGCGGGGCAACTCGACGGCAATGGGTCGGTCTTGGCGTTGGCATATTCGCCAAATGGAAAATTGTTGGCGGTTGGCAATGACAAGGGCGTTATTAAGCTATGGGATGTGACTGGCAAAGTACCCAGCCAGATAGGGCCAGCGCTGGAGAAGCACACAGATCGGGTCAACTGTTTGACGTTCTCGGCCGATAGCAAATTATTGCTATCAGCAAGCTACGATGGCAATCTGCGGGTGTGGAATGTAACTGATCCCAGCAGGGAGAATTTTTATCAATACTACGAAGGCCACAAGCCACACGCTGCTAGCGCGGTCTTTCACCCAGATGGCAAGTTGGTGATCAGCGGGGGGTGGGACAACCTCATTCGAGTATGGGATACCGCGACCGGCCGTTTACTCGGTCAGCCTATCAGTGGCCACGAAAATTGGATCACCAGTTTGGCCATCAGTGCCGACGGAAAATTGCTTGTCTCGGGCAGCAATGATGATACTGTCCGTCTGTGGGATTTCACAGATCCTATTCAACCGAAACCAATTGGCGCACCGATTAAGACCCAATTTGGGACAGTAGAAAGCGTCTCACTTAGCCCAGATGC
Organism: Chloroflexota bacterium; assembly: GCA_031392845.1. Taxonomy (GTDB): domain Bacteria; phylum Chloroflexota; class Anaerolineae; order J036; family Brachytrichaceae; genus JANMVQ01. The sequence continues at coordinate 17,344 of JANMVQ010000200.1, read as the reverse complement.
ACAAACTTTGGCTACGGCGCACAACAATGGCGCGGTGATATTTTGGGATATTACCAATCGACAGCAACCACAATTGCTCGGTGCAGCGGCGCAAGGGCACACTGGCACAGCTTGGCAAGTAGCGTTTAGCCCGGATGGGACCCTTTTGGCCAGCGCTGGCGACGATGGCTTGGCCAAGTTATGGCAAGTACCAGTGCAACGACCGGTCAGTCAGAACAATGCAGCGCAACAGAACAAGAATTCAGTTGCGCCAGTCACCCTGACGGAGCGCTATGTCCTTTCCAATACAGCGCAGGTGGATGGAATATCGATCAACATTGCAGGCAAATTATTGGCCGTGGGTACAGATCGCGGAGTGCAGGTGTATCAACTCAGCGATGGTCAGCGCATCAGCGATATCAACCCAACTGGGAGCAGCCTCGCCGTCGCATATAGTCCGGATGGGGCGCACTTGGCAGTGGCTGATAGCAGCGATGTTGCGATTTTTCACGCCAGCGACGGCGCACTCGCAACCAAGTTGCGCGGCCACAGCGATTTGGTGCAGAGTTTGGCATGGGATCCGGGAAAGAGCACACGGCTAGCCTCGAGTAGCGCAGATCGCTCAATCCGAATATGGGACATAGCCACTGGGCAAACGGTAGTGACGATCACCGAGGCATTACGGGGCTATGCCACTGCGCTATCCTTCAGCCCGGATGGGCAATACTTGGCAGCCGCCAGCGGCTATGAGAACGATGCCGGTATCTGGAAAGTCGAAGATGGCAGTCTAGTCAGACGTATTAACGGCGATAGTCCGGCCATCGCCTATCATCCCAACAACAAGTGGTTGGCGCTCGGTGGCACTGCGGGTGTCAAGTTGATTGAAGCTGAAACACAAAAACCAATTGCACAGGCAGGGTCAAAACAAGTGCCGCATTACATCACCACAGTAGTATGGGATGCTGAAGGTCGCTACTTGGCAGCAGCATGGTCGGATAATCAAGACAGCGGTGGGAGCGTACAACTTTGGTGGGCAGATGCCGATGGAGCATTAATATTGCTGAGTGAGGTCAAAAGCGGCACTGGGGCGATTCGGCAGCTTACTTTTAGCAGCGATGGCAAGTGGTTGGCAGCAACCAGTGCCCATGGCGGCGCAATAGTGTGGGAGATGACAACGCCATGAGCAAGGCATTGCTGAACCCATTTATCTACGGCAAACCTGTGTCGACTGGCCGCTTTGTGGGGCGGCAGGAACAGGTGCGGGTGTTGTTCTCGCGTTTGTTCAACGGGGAGAGCACGGCGATTGTGGGTGAGCCGCACATGGGCAAGACATCGTTGCTGCGCTACATTGCCGACGAGGACACCCGCTGGGAGTGGATTGCGCAGATATTTGGCCAGCATGTGTTTGTCGATCTGGATTGCCACTTAATGCCCATCGATTTTGGGCCGTCACAGTTGTGGGCGCAGGTGCTGGAGTACATCAAAGCGTTTTCCAGCGACGCCGCCTTGCACGAGCAATGTGACCTGGTCATCACCAATCAATACGGCTCACTGACTTTGGAGCGTCTGTTTAAGCTGCTGGATAAGCGCGAGTGGCGGGTGGTGTTGATGATCGATGAGTTTGATGTGCTGCTGGGGCATCCGACGTTTGGGACTGCCGAGTTTTTGGGCGCACTGCGCTCATTTGCCACGCGCACCAATGGGTTGGTGGTCATTACGGCCAGCCGTCTATCGGTGGCGCAAATGAACCGCTTGAGCATGCGCAACAACCCATATGGCTCGCCGTTTTTCAATAACATGACCGAGGTGCGATTACCAAGCCTGGATCCGCAAGAGGCAGAGCACCTGATCGACATGACTTTACACAAGACTGGTAATGCCATTGCCTTTACGTCAGACGATCGCCAATTAATCTACACACTGGCTGGCCGGCAACCTTTTCTGCTGCAAGTGGCAGCGGCATCACTTTATGACGCGTTGACGGCACTGGCGGACAAGAAAATTCGTGGACACGGTCCAATCGATCTAAGCGCAGCCCATGAACGCGCTAAAACGCTATTTGCCGAGCGTAGCGCGGCCCATTTTGAAGATCTGACACGGACATTGGAAGCCAACAGTTCGGATAAGATTGAGGAGCGCGACCAAATTGACCGGCAGATGCTGCGCCAAAACCTTGAAGTCAGCTTCAATTTGGACGAACTGCAAGCGCTGTGCTTTGACATTGGCGTAGATTACGAAGATATCGGCGGCGACGGGCAATCGACCAAAGCGCTCAAATTGATTTTGTATTGTCAACGCCGTGGGCTCATTGTGGAGTTATTACGACGATGTCAGGAGCTGCGACCGAAAGTGATGTGGTAACGAATTGACCATTAATTGTTATTAATGGTCAATAGTCAACGCTAATGAACCATCCCCAAATGAGCCAGTCCAGTGCGCAGGGCATAGGCGATCACTTCCAGGGTTGAATCTTCGGGCAATTGGGCGGTGGGTTCAATGGTGCCTATGGAGACTTTGTTTTTGACGTTGTCGTTCAAAAACTGGAGGGTGTCCTGCCAAGCCTGCTGGGCTGAACCACTGCCAATGGTGCTAGGTTGGACAAAGGCATGCCCGACGCCAGGATAAATTGTGATTTTGTTCTTAATGCCAGCCTGATCCAAGGTCGCCTTGAACGCCTTGGCAGCAGCGGGGGCGGGCGAGGCATCTTGTTCGCCAAACACGCCCAGCACCGGACCTTTGGTCGTGTTTAGCACCCCGAGCTTGGCCGGGTCGGTGATGGGGCTGCCGTAATACACCAGCGTGGCGGCTAAGTTGGGGTTGCGCACCCCAAAGCGCAAAGACATACCGCCACCGTAGCAAAAGCCCATCACCCCAATGCGGGTCTTGGCGACAAAAGATTGCGCACTCAAGTAATCAAACGCACCTTGCAAATCTTGCATCACCCGCTCTTCGGGCGTGTTGGTTACCAAATAGATCGCGCGAGGGATCAGCTTGGTCGTCGCCCCGCGATAGGTATCGACCGCCATGACGACGTAGCCCTCGGCAGCCAGCTTATCCGCCAGCTCAGTGATCTCTTTGTTCAACCCCCAGAATTCATGGATCATGAGCATGGCTGGATGTGGGCCAGGGCCTTTTGGTTGGGCCAGATACGCATGCACAGTCGTGCCATCCGCACTAGGAAAGCTTGTATTCGTGAAATCGGTCGCTTTCTGACCGACAACGCCATCGCCAACCACGACACCGACCAACACTAGAGCAAGGACGACAATCAGGGCGAGCAGGCCAAGCAACACGCGGCCAATGATTCTGAGGAATTTCATAGACCTATTGTGGAGAGATTTGCTGAGTTAAAGCTGAACAAATCGTCTTAAGCAAGTATCAAATCTTGGGTGGCAACCCACGCTGAAATAACCACGCCGACAACAGCTCGCGCGCAGGTTTACCGGAGATCTCTTCGGCGACTTTGATAAAGTCCTCAGTGCTGGCATTGCTATTTTTGTAGCGCTCGTAGTAGGTGCGCATGATCTTGTAAAACGCGTCATCGCCGACGGTCATGTGCAGCGCAAATAGCGTATATGCCCCGCGGTAATACACGGCAGACCCGAACATCTCACCTGGCTTGGCCGGGATGGGCGGGCCAGTGCGGGCATCCTCCATCCAGTCATACCATTCGTTCATGGCCACTCGTAATGCATCTTTGCCAGTCGCGCGGGTGTCCCACAAAAACTGGAAGTAAGTAGCAAATCCTTCATTCAGCCAAATATCGCGCCACTGGGCCGGGCTGACGCTGTTGCCATACCATTGGTGCATCAACTCATGAAAAACCACTACTTCATCGGCGCCCTCTGCCCCAAATGTCGATAGGGATTGGGTCTCTAGCGCCCAAGGGACTCGCTCGGTTAGCAAGACCACGCCGTAAGCCGCAAACGGATATGGCGCGATGCGCTGCTCCATGAACACTATCATGTCGTTGGTCTTGGAGAACTTATTCTTGACCGACTGGGCGGTGCCTTTTGGGAAATAATTGCGAATGGGCAGGCCATGTGGGCCAGTCTCGGTTTGCACTTCAAATTGATTAATGTGCAAAGTCGCCAGGTAGCTGGCCATGGGTTGGGTTGTCTCCCACACATACGTACGCGAGTTGTCGTTGTCAATCACCTCGCGCAGCAGACCATTGGCAGCGGCCACATACGGCTTTGGCACACGTACGCGCAAGGTGTAGCTGGCCTTATCGCGGGGATGATTGTTGTTGGGGAACCACGACATCGCACCCGAAGGCTCGCTAACGACATAGAGGCCACCTGTCTGTGTTAGCCAACCGATTTTGGAAAAGTCCACGCTGGGATCATCGACTCCACTGGGTGATCCGTCATAGCGGATGGTGGTCTTGAAGAGCGCATCTTGGTTCAACGGCAGGCCCGGCTGGATGATGAGTTCGGTATTTTGGCGCGAGAACTGCGCCGGGGTGTTATTCACCTCAATTGAGCGTATATTGAGTCCGCTGAAATCGAAGTTGAACTGCGCCAGGGGCTGGGTCGCCCGCGCTGTCACAGTCACCGTAGCGGAGATGATGTTGCGGGTCACGTCCACATCAAGGTCAATCGCATAGTGCTCAACATCGTAGCCGCCGTTGCCCAGTTTGGGAAAGAGCACATCCCCTAAGCTGTCTGCGCCGACAGCAGCAACTGCTATAGGCGCAACTTGAATCTGCTGTGCTTTTGGTAAAGCCACTGGGCGAACACACGCCATCAACACAACTGCGCACAGGGCAAACGTAACTAGAGTTCGCATATGTCTACTGTAGCTGCAAAAATGGGAAGAGATGGGTAAAAGACCAATTACAAACTCGATGTGACAACCGTCGCGCCTGTCCGCGTGCGCACATCTGGCAACAGCGCGGTGCCAAGACCGGGCTTGCTTGGCGCGAGAATATGCCCTTGCTCAACCACGACTGAATCGGTCGCCAACTGCGGATAGGTGATGTGCAAGTAGGCACGCACTGTTTCCTGGTAAATCGCATTCGTAGCGTTGATGGCCAGATGCAATCCAGCGAACAAGGTAAATGGGCCGGTGCAATCGTGCATGGCGACTGGGCGCTTGAAGGCTTCGGCCATGCTGGCGATCTTACGGCTCTCGGTGATACCGCCTGCCCAGGTAGGATCGATCATGATGATGTCGGCGGCGCGCTGCTCCAGCACCGGCTTATATTCGTAGCGGGTGGTCAAATATTCGCTGGCCAGCACCGGGGTAAAGGTGCTGCGCTGCAATTCGGCTAATGCTTCAATATCATCGGCACGCATTAGATCTTCGAGCCAGTAGGGCTTGAACTCCTCGAGGGCATGCGCGATCTTCTTGGCAGCAGGCAGGCTCCACATACCGTGGCCTTCGACCATGATGTCGATCTTGTCACCCACGGCGCGGCGGATTTTGCGGAAAGGCTCCAAACCCCAATTCAAGGCCTCATTGCTGATGGTGTGGCCGCCGATCTGGCGCAGCTCCGGGTCGAACATGCCGCGGAAGCCGCGCCAGTCGCTGCGAAAATCTTTATGTGCCACATAGTCGAAGGGCCAGATCTTCATGCCAGTGATTCCTTCGCTGAGCAAATCCTCGGCCAGCTCGTCGGCGTGTTCCATAAAAGCGATCAGGTCTTCGTATTTGTCGCCGACGTTTTGGGTACCGTAGCCGGTTTGGCCCTGGGTAGCCCGGCCATAGTTGGGGCCACCGCAGGTGTTATAGGTCTTGATACGGTCGCGGGCAGCACCGCCCAACACCTGCCAGATGGGCATACCGGCTGCCTGGCCCATAATGTCCCACAACGCACAATCGATGGCCGACAAGCCACGAATCTCGGCACCTTTGCCGACGATATGGGCAATCACTTCGTAGAGGCGGCGCCAGTGCAGCTCAATTTGTAGTGGATCGTGCCCCAGCAACATGGGTGCGGCAAACTGGTGGATATAGCCACGGACTGACTCGGTCATGTAGAACGTATCGCTATAGCCAATAAGCCCCTCATCAGTATGAATCGCTACAAACAGGATATGCGGAAAATCCGGCACATGTATAGTTTCTATCTTAGAGATTTTCATAAGTTGAGTTGTAGCAGTGAATAAATACAAACACAACTGGAGAAATCCGCACTATTGCGACCTAGCAATGTATGTTAAAACGGATCCGTACTTTCTATGCAAAACAAATCCCTGGCCGAGAGCCAACAAAAATCGGCGATTCCGGAAATCGTGTATGGGGTTGCGCTACTGATTCTGGCGTGGCAGTTACTGTGGGCACTGTGGAATTACGCGGACGTGGCGCTGGCGGCCATCCAGTTCCCGTTTCCGCTGGACTATGGGGAGGGGCCGATTCTCGATCAGACCATGCGGCTGTTGCAGGGCGAGAACATCTATCGACCTGATTTAACGCAGGTGCCGTATGTCGTGAGCAACTATCCACCGTTGTTTCATCTGCTGCAATTGCCGTTTGCCCAAGCATTTGGCCCGGCGTTTTGGTATGGACGCGCACTTTCGGTCGTGAGCGCCGTTATCGCGGCTATATTGATCGGGCTGATCATTCAAGCGCTTACCAAAGATTGGGTAGCCAGTCTGATCGCGGGCGTGTTGCTGTTTAGCTTTCCGTATATTGCGGGTTGGTCATTCTTTAACCGAGTGGACACTTTGGCACTGGCGTTCAGCCTTGCGGGATTGCACGCGGTTGTGCGCTGGCCAAGCCGTGTGGAGGGCCTGGTGCTGGCCTTTGTATGCTTTATCGCGGCCATCGGCAGCAAACACAGCTACGCGTTGGCTGGGCCGCTGACTGCATGCGTGTGGCTTTGGCTGCGCGGTCAGCGCAATTTCGCGATTGCCTTGGCAGCAGCGTTAGCAGTCACAAGCGCAGGCATATTTGCGTTGTTCAACATTGCCACTGAGGGTGGCTTTTATCTGAACCTCGTGACCGCCAATGCCAACCCATTTGTGCTGTCAACCGTGACCGACTATTTCATCAACCTGATTGTGCGGGCAGGTTATCTGGTCATTGGAATCGTGCTGTTTATCTGTGTCGAGCGGATTGGCGATCGACTGACCGCCACACCATTTGTAATCATTTATCTCATCGCCAGCGCGATGGCCGCAATAAGTGTGGGCAAAGTTGGCTCCAGTATCAATTACATCTATGAATTAGCCGCTGCTTTATGCATGGGCGCGGGTGTGGCGCTGGCGTGGGCCAACCAAAGCTATTTTTTGCGCGCATTTGTCGCAATAGTGATTGCCATTCAGGCGGGCAGTCTCAGCACTTGGGCCGATGAAAGCTATTTGACTTACGTGCGCAGCAAGATCCAAGTGCGTAGCGATATTGCCAAACTGGCCGACATCGTGCAAGCCGCACAGGGCCAAGTGCTGGCCGATGAGTGGATGGGGCTGTTGCCTCAACAAGGCTATCCCTTAAGCTATCAGCCCTTTGAGTATTACATGCTCAATATTGCGGGTTTGTGGCAACCTAGTGACTTGCAGGCGCGCATTACCCGACGCGAGTTTGCTGCGATCTTGCTGTATAACCCGTCACACTTCAATTCGATTCAAGCGCGCTGGCCGAAGAGCGTGCGCGATACGATCTATGCCAATTACAAGTTGCAAGAGCGCTTGGCCGAGACGCTGGTTTATGTACCGAAGTGATGCAAGCCACACCACTCCACAGCCGTATGAATGAATATCGGCTCCATGGCACTCTCATGCACATGTCGATGATGAATATCTGGATAATGTGGATGCATATGCGTGTCGGGCGCATGTGCGTGTGGATGGGTGTGCGGTTCCGATACAGCGACGCCAAGCGCGTGCGCGTGTTGGTGGTGTTCATCGTGCGTATGGCGATGGGCGTGCTCAAAGGTAGTATGTTGATGACCATGGCCATGCCGCTCGGTTAAGTGCAGCCATACCCCAATGCCCATTAGTAAGCCAGCCAGCAGTGCTTGTGGGCTGAGCGGCTCGCCCAAGATCAACACGGATAGCAACGCGCCGACAAATGGGGCGATAGCGTAATACGCACCGGTGCGGGCGGTGCCGATACTGCGCAGCGCGAGCACAAAGAACGCCATGCTAAGCCCATAGCCCGCTAGTCCAATTAGCATTGCGCCTCCGATAACTGGCACAGCTGGAATCTGCGCACCGAGCACCAAACCGAGCACAGTGTTAAAACATCCGGCAATGAGCCCCTTAATCGCGGCAATCTGAAAGGGATCACTGGCTGAGATCTTTTGCATCAGATTATTGTCGATGGCCCAACTCAAACAGGCGCCTAAAATCAAACCGATCCCAAGTATTGGCGCCGGTTCAGCACCGCCCTGCCAGGACAAGGCCAAACTGCCAACCACAATGAGCAACATGCCGAGCAGCACTCGACGGTCGGCATGCTCGCGGAAGACGATCCAGGCGAGTCCGGCTGTAAAAACGCCCTCCATGTTAAGTAAGAGCGACGCTGTAGACCCGGGTGTGAGCTGCAAGCCAAACATCAGCATTAGCGCACCCAATACTCCGCCGCAGATGATCGCGCCCAACAGCCACGGCACATCTTTGCGTTGTAACGGCGCCTCGGCTGACCGCCCGCCTACCCGTCGTAGTAGATACAGGACAGTCAGGCCAAATCCCGAGCCCAGATACAGCAAGCCCGCTAAAAGGATCGGCGAGACGCCAACCAGCAACAGCTTGTTGAGTGGCGTACTCGCACCGAACAGCGCAGCGGCCAGTAGAGCACTGAGCAGGCCCGTGTTAATTGAGGAAGGTTTGGATGTCACGATGCCCAATTATCCGCGACGTGTGCTTCTCGACCGGTTAGTTTTCAATAAATGGATTGCTGCCAGCGCCATTTTGAGGCGAGCCTGCTCATGGGCTCGCCAAGCATCCGACGAGACACTGCCAATGATGACATGATCGTGGTCGCCCAATAGCAGCTCAGGCTGTCTTTGATTCTTTTCCATGAATCACCCAAACCGGCGCGAAAAAGATTAGCGAATATTCGCGTGATTTGCGGAAAATAATAAGAGGCTGCAGAAACGATAGGACGCGGATTGAGCAGACGAGGATTTCTAGGATCAGTGGGTCTCATCCAGCATCACCGGCTCAAGCGGCGCATCTTGCGCCAGCAATCGCAGCGTTGCTTCCAGCACACGACGTTGCTGCGGGCCATCACCAGGGCGGCCCAATGTACTACCGCGCCCAAGTTTGGTATACGTGGCGCGGGGTGGCTTCAGAATAACGGTGCGTTCGGCATTCCAACTGGTCAACGTCGTGGCAATACCCTCCATTTCAAGGGCACGGGCAATCAGTCCCACGGACTGAGAGCAGAGCGGTCAGGCAGGCACGAGCAGCGCGCCTTTGGCTTTTTGGCGCTGGGCGTCTTGCAAAATGAGAGGGATCAATTCGTCAATTACTTGCCCACAATCCGGCAGATAACCGGAGAAACTCATGACCTCGTCACACAGTTCGCCGATCTTGCCTTCGGCCACCAGATAATCCAAATGGGTCAACGGCAATAGCACCTGCGGGTCTGCATCCACTGCCGCATGGTCGTAATGCTCATGGGCGTAAGCGATGTCATCAAATGACGACCACACCGGGAAAGTCCGCACGCTGTAGTCGCCCAGCGGATTGGGTGCATCAAACGGGATCTGTGTTTGCTTCAGGTAACTGCCTGCGGTTGAAATAAGCAGCAGGCGGCTCTGGCTCAGGTCTATGCCGGGGCCTTGAATCGACGAATTGTTTTTAGGGCGTGGGTATTGCTTCCAATCCAACGCACCCGTTTGCTGAAAGTGAGCCAGCCAACCTGCGTTGAAGTTCGCTTGCCAGTCGGCTAGATTATCTAGAATGGGCATGGCTGCATCATATAGGGTTTGTGTAACTCATTTTAACGACTCACTTCCCGTCTATCTTAGGGCGCTCTCGACTTTGCCAGGATTTTCACCGCAGAGGCGCAAAGCGCGTAGAGACGCGGAGCGTGCAAAGGATTTATTGCACGCTCCGCGTCTCTGCGGTAAATTTCTTATGCGATCCCTTTTTACTCGGTAGAACCTATCTTAGCTTTTGCGGTTTTCGCGAATCACGCTCAATCTCGCAAATTTATTGGCCCAGATTAGCGTGATTCGCGGGTAAGCCTGTGGTGTACGGCAGCCACGTAGGGTGAACTTTTGGCGAATACACCCTCTCTTCGTCTCTTCATCCACCCCTCGTACAATACAGCCATGTGGAAATGGTTCAAGCGGTTGTTTGTGTTTGCAGTAGGGAGTATGGTGGGGGTGCAATTGGGAGTGCGGGTGCTGTTGCACTTCAAGCCAGTGGTCACTCCGCCCTGGGTGTCGTTTTTATTCGGTAGCTCATTTCGGATGCTGTATCGCAACCCGGCCCGGGTGCTGGATTTTCTCGCTCCGCAGCGTGGCGGTACCGTGATTGATGTGGGCTGTGGCACTGGAGTGTTTACGATTGAGGCTGCTCACCGGGTTGGCCCGATAGGCAAAGTGCACGCCCTAGATGTGCAGCCCGTTATGATCGAGCGACTGCGCGAGCGATTATCAGCAACCGATTTGCAGAATGTGGAGGCCCATACCGAGAGCGCCACCTGCCTGCCATTTGCCAATGCCAGCATAGACCATGCTCTCATGATCTCAGTATTGCCAATTCTGGCCGACCGCGGGGTGGCTTTGCGCGAGATGTTTCGCGTCTTGCGCCCCGGTGGTACACTCGTCATCGGCGAGGAGCTGATGGAGCCGGACTACGTTCGGGCGGTGACAATTCAGCGCTGGGCCGAAAATGCCGGTTTCAAGTTAGTCCGCACTGAGGGCTGGGCCATCGAGTATTTGCTAAAATTTACCCGGCCCATCACCCAAGTCGATATGGTGCGTGAGTCTATTAAATAGGAGCCGCCTATTGCCCGGACCGCTTTTGGTGTAGGCTATTTCGCTCACATTGAGCGCTCTGGGTGATTCACCACAAGCACTTCGGGCAATTTGTTCCTCCTCAAGTAAACCTACCCATTAAATAATTGCTCTTGCAGGTCTTCGGCGGGTGAATACAATGCACCCTGACGGCAGTGCGCTCACAATCGATCTATCATCCCAGTTTGTGGATACGCGTTGCCTTCAAGAAGCACCATCATAGGAGATGTGGCTAAAACAATTAATGGGTCCAAATCATCTGGATCAAGTAAAAGACAGTTAAAGATAGTCGGGAAGCCAATCAAGGACGTACCAAGATATGAATCAATCTTATCGTGACCGGCGGCCGCCATATTGGGAGCGACCGCTTGACCTACTCAAGCTCGTCCTCACGCTCGGTGGCATCGCTCTAATGGCGTTGTTACTGCTGCAAGGATGTGGCGCATCGCCAGCCGCACCCACCATTGACCCACCTGCCGGTGCAGTTTATTCGCGAGTGCCTTTGGCATTAACCGGGACTGCTCCCAAAGACACCTACGTGCAGATCTATCGCGAAGGCGCTTTTGTGGGTGAAGCGCAGACCGATGACAGTGGCAAGTGGAAGTTTCTGCTGCCCGCCGCGCTCGCGGGCAAATACAAAATCGATGCGCGCGCTTCTGCCGGCAGCGTCGAGTCAGATGCCGCAACCCTGACCTTGGATGTGGTCGATGTACCCGTGGTGCCAACCGAAACCCCCAAGCCACCGCCCACGGTCGCCCCGACTGTGACCGACAACCCCATCCGCCCGTTCCCGACCCTCCCGCCTCAGGCTACTGCGGTGCCCAAATCTATTGGTGCCGGTGATTTGACGGGAGGCAAAGTGACGCTGGCCGGCACAGGCCCCATCAACAGCACGGTTGAGGTTTACGACAACAACGTCTTGTTGGGGAGCGTCCCGACTGACGCAACGGGTAAGTGGACATTGGCTGTCCCGCAATTGCAAGGTGGTCGCCGCTGGATTAACGCCCGTTTCATTCGTGATGGCGTGCAGGAAGATGATCGCTTTCTGTTGTTCCTGAATGTGCCAGAGACCGCTGCACCGGCAGTGCAACAAGCTGCTGTTGTGCCAACAACCACCGCAGCGGCCGGCGAAGCTACTGCCACACCTGATGCTGCCGCTCCCGCTGCAAATGCACCCGCAGAAGTCGTACCGACGAAGGCGCCGAGCTTCGCCCAGCCGCAGACTGGCCAGATGTTGTCTGGTGGGGCTGGCGTGGCCGCTGGTGACGCCCCAGTAGGTACGATTGTGCGCTTGTTCGACGGCGACCAGCCGCTGGGCGAAACCAAAGCCGGAGCCGATGGCAAGTGGTCGTTCTCGTTGGCAGGTCTGGGTGAAGGGCGGCGCTGGTTGATTGCGCGCTTCTTCAACACGGATGGCACGGCGCTGGCCGATGCGGAACGCTATCTCTCGTTTGTGTATGTGCCCACCGCAACCGCGGTGCCACCCGAATCGATTCCCGTTCAACCGACGCCCACCGAGTTGGCTTACAACCGCCCAGTCAATACGGTTGGCCCGAACCCGACTGAGGTGGCAAACAGCCGTGTGATTAACACGCCAGGCCCAACCCCGACTGAGTTGGCCTACAACCGGGGTGCCAACACGCCCGGCCCAACCCCGACCGAGTTGGCCTACAACCGCACGGTGCCAACCGCCGCAGCCGTCCAGGCAGCCGCCGCACCTGCGCTCCCACTGAAGGCCACTCCCAAGGTCTTGGTGGCGCTTGTGTCACCTGCGACCGGCAGCACGCTGCCGCCGGGAGCAATAGGCGATACGGCTGGCACTGCCCCGGATGGCACCCGCGTGCTGATTTACAGTGATAACACCCTGTTGGGCGAAACGAAGGCTACCGATGGCAAATGGTCGTTTGCCTTGCCCGAGCTAGCCGGTGGTCGTCGTTGGATTACCGCACAGTTCATTAATCCTGATGGCACGATGATCAACAGCGACCGCTACTTGGTGTTCGTATACGTGCCCACGCCCGTGCCTGCCGCTGCGTCGGCAGCGGCTGCGCCCAAATCCACTGCCACCGAAGTCGTAGCCAAACTTGCTGCGCCGCGCATCCCCACCTTGGTACCAGTGATGATCTCGACCCCGCCTTCGGGGGCGATTCTGTTGCCGGGCAAGATGGGCAATATTTCTGGAAGTGCGCCGGCGGGAGTGAAAGTTCAGGTCTATAACAGCTATGTGTTTATCGGCGAAGCCGTTGCAGACGCCAATAATCAATGGACAATGGCCTTACCCGAATTGCCTGAAGGCCGCAGCTGGCTGACTGCTCGCTTTGTCAAGGAAGACGGTACGCCCGCAAACATCGACCCATTGCTGATCTTTGTGTATGTGCCAAAGGCTACCCCCGCGCCAACTGCTGTAGCCAATACGCCAGTGCTGCCGACCGCGACGGCTGTGCCGCCAACCGCGACGGCTGTGCCGCCGACCAATATCCCAGAGCCAACCGCGACAAAAGTGATTGTGAAAGCGGCTGAAGCCACGGCCACCGCTGTGCCGCCGACACCGACAGCTGTGCCGCCAACTGCGACGGCTGTCCCACCGACTGCGACCGCTGTCCCACCGACTGCGACCGCTGTCCCACCGACTGCGACCGCTGTCCCACCGACTGCGACCGCTGTGCCGCCAACCGCAACTGCCGTGCCGCCGACCCCGACCGATGTGCCACCGACCGCGACCGCTGTCCCATCGACCAGCACACCTGCACCGCCAACAGTCACACCAGGCCCGACGCTGACCCCCACTGCCACGCCTATCATCTGCACGGCAGCCCTGACTAATGTAACCCAGGGCATCACAACCACTGCAGATAAGTTGTCCGTACTGGTTGGCACGGCCCCGGCCAACAGCCGCATCCGGGTGAAGGACGGTGACAAGGTGCTTGGCACAGTTGTGGCCAATGCGCGTGGCGTATTTGCGTTACGTCTGCGCTCGTTCTTGGAGCCGGGTGAGCACACTCTGATGCCAGTGTTGATCAGTCGCGCAGGTTTGGATCTGGCCCAGTGTAAGCCGGTGAAGTTCGAAATAACGATTAATCCATTGTTGCCGACCACAGGCGACGGGGTTGAAATTGTGCCGATTGTGCCCATCGTACCGATCGCGGCGACCAACGTGCCGTAGGCACTGTTCTGTAAAAAAGAAACCTGTCCAGTCTTTACAATTGGACAGGTTTTTTTTATCTATTCACCATGCAAGAATTAACCTATGCCATCGTAGGCTGCGGTGGGGTGATTGCCACCTCGCATCTCAGTGCGCTAAAACAAGTGCCAGGGGCCAAGCTGGTTGCTCTGACGGATGTGAAACGCAATCCCGGTCAGCAGCGTGCTGCCGAAGCTGAGTGTGATTTCTTCACTGACTACCGCAAAATGCTTGCCAAGAAAAAGCCGGATGTGGTGGTGGTGTGCACCCCCCATCCCTTGCATGCGCAGATTGCAATTGATAGCGTGGCGGCGGGCGCGCATGTGTTGGTGGAGAAGCCCATCGCCATTTCGGTGGGTGAAGCCGATGCCATGATTAAGGCAGCGCAGAAAGCCAAGCGCTGGCTGGCCGTCAGTTTTCAACAACGTTACCGCCCGGTGATACAGAAGGCCAAAGCGCTGGTCGACGCGGGCGAGTTAGGGCCGTTGGTGCGGGTGTTTTCGGTCGAGCCGTGGTTTCGCACAGCTGCTTATTACAAGATGGGCGCATGGCGCGCTACCTGGAAAGGCGAGGGTGGGGGCGTGCTGATGAATCAATCGCCGCACACGCTGGACATGGTGTGTTATCTGGCGGGGCAGCCTACCAAGGTGTGGGGTTGGACCCGCACTTTGGGCCACAAGATCGAGGTCGAAGACACCTTTCAGGCCATGCTGGAGTTTAAGAACGGCGCGCCGGGGTATATCACGGCCAGCACATTCGAGTCGAGTATCGAGAAACGTCTGCAATTGGTGGGCGAGAAAGCGGTGATTGATATCGTTGGCGAGACGGTTACGATCCATCGCTTTAGCCAGCCGTTGCGCCAATTCTTGCGCGAGTGCAAAGAACCGTTTAAGGCACCTGATCGCACGACCGAAACGCTCGATTTGCCCGACACCAGCGGTGGACATGTGGCTGCCCACCTCGATCTGCGCGACGCCATTCTGAACAACCGCCCGCCCGCCATCACCGGGGAAGAAGCTCGTAATGGCCTTGAGCTGGCCAACGCTATCATCATGAGTGGCCACAACAACGGCAAAGTTATTACGCTTCCGCTCAGTCGCCCAGCGTATGCCAAGCTGCTGGCGAAGCTGCAAAGCGCGTAAGGAAATTTAAAATTAAAAAGGCAAAATTAAAAAAAAAGCTACGGTGATCAACGGCCTCTTTTTTAATTTTTAATTCTGCCTTTTTAATTCTCTTCACTTTCCTCTATGATTGTGCCATGGCAAAGACTCTGGTGAATTGGCGGGAATGGGATGAAAGTGCGTTTGCGGATGCGCAGGCGCAAGATAAGCCGGTATTGTTGGGCATCAGTGCGGTGTGGTGTCACTGGTGCCACGTGATGGATCGTGGCGTGCCGGGCGACCCGACGCACACCGGGGTGTACACCAATCCGGCGTTGGCAGACTATATCAATCAGCACTTTATTCCGGTGCGCGTAGATAACGACCAACGTCCGGATATCAACGCCCGCTACAACATGGGTGGCTGGCCCACCACCTGTTTTCTTACCCCAGACGGCGATGTGATCTATGGGGGGACATATTTTGCGCCTAGTCAAATGCGCTCAATTTTGCCGCAGGTTTTGGATCATTGGCACAACCGACGTGATGAAGTGGCGAAGACGATTGCGGAAAGGACGGCGGACGACGGTCCGGAGACGGATTCAATCGTAGCCGTCTCCCGTCCATCGTCTTCCGTCACTGATTTGCCTGCCACCGAGATTATCTCCGCCGTCGCCAATCAGATTATTCGCAATTACGATAAGCGAAATGGGGGCCTCGGCAGTGGGCAGAAGTTTCCCATGAGCGATGCCTGGGCGCTGTGTCTGGCTGTGTATTCCCAGACTAAGGAAGAGCAGCTTTTGGAGATGGTTGCTCAAACGTTTGTGGCCATGGGCAGCGCAGGCATGTATGACTTGGTCGCGGGTGGCTTCTTCCGCTACAGCACCACTCCGGATTGGGGCGTGCCGCATTTCGAGAAAATGCTCGAAGATCATGCACGCTTGCTGCCGGTCTATTTGCAGGCGATTCAGGTGGCACGTTCACGCGAGCAGACCAAACCGTTGGCCGAAAAACTGGCGGGCGTCGTGCGCAGTGCGTTGGGCTATCTTACCGAGACGTTGCTTTACGACAAATTTGGCCTCACGTTTTTTGCCGGTAGCCAAGATGCCGACGAGGACTATTACCCACTCAGCGCTGTTGACCGCGCCCCGAAGACCGCCCCATTTATTGATTGGCGGGTGTATGTTGATTGGAATGCGCTTATGGTGAGTGCGCTGTTTCTCGCAAGCGACTTGCTCGGTGATGATCAGTATGGCCTGTTGGGCGAAAAAGTGCTGACCACATTGGTGCGGCTGTGTCTCAACCCGGATGGTAGTGTTACCCATTCAGTCGTCGTTGATTTTGACAAATTGGCAATGGGCGAGATTCAAACTGCACATGCACCCTCTGCGCTGCGTGGCCAGTTGGGTGATCAGGCCATCCTGATTAAGGTGCTGATCGAGCAACACCTCCGCAGCGAGCAGGCTGGGCGCCTATATGGCCAATCACGGCTAAAACTGGCTCACTGGGTGCTGGACTTTGCCCTACGCGAGTTGGCTGCACCCGAGGGTGCGTTCTATGACAGCCCACAGAAGCCAGGTGCGTTGGGCATGCTCAAGGTGCGTCTCAAGCCCATATTCGACAATAGCACGATAGCAGAGGCGCTGTTGATGATGGAGTATGTGGACGGTGAGACCACTGACCACCGACCACCGACCACCCAAGCTGGTGCACCCGACCGGTCGTCGTCGGTCGTCAGTTATCGGTCGTCTGCGCAGCGCACTCTTGCCTGCTTCATCGACGAATATCCACGCTACCGTGAGCATGGCGCAGCATATGCGCTTGCCGTGCTGAGGGCGAATGAAGTGCCAGTGGAGATTATGATCATAGGCGGCGATTCCGCTTGGTTGCGTGCCGCGCAGACGCAGTATCACCCCTGGCGCATGGTGCGCATGCTGGATCCAAAAGAGGATGCGGCCTTCATCACAGCCCGGGGTTATCCTACTGACACTCTGCCCGTGGCGTTTGTGTGCAAAGGCACCACCTGCAGCGCCCCCATTTATTTGTCAGAAGCATTGAAGATGGCTTGAACGGACAAGAGGCCGAGTCTTAGGCCATTCCAAGGAATAGATTTGCCAAATGAGCCCCCACCCCAGCCCTTGTATGCTTGGGAAGGGGATGTGGCAG
>JANMVQ010000163.1:0-25207 GCA_031392845.1 Chloroflexota bacterium | reverse complement strand
TGCTCGATCCCGTACACGTGAACGAACCCTTAGACTTGAACGATCCCTCAGTCGCGAACGATCACGAAGACGTGAACTATACCGTAGACGTGAACGATCCCTAAGACGTGACCGATCCCGAAGACGTTGACGAACCCGTAGACGTGAACGAACCCGAAGACGTGAACGAACCCGAAGACGTGAACGATCACGAAGACGTGGACGGTCTCGTAGGCGCGAACGATCACGAAGACGTGAACGAACCCGTAGACGTGGACGATCTCGCGAACGTGGACGATCTCGCGAACGTAGACGATACAGGTGCAGACGAAAATTTAATGACAACAACCGAAAAAATCACAGAGATCAGCGAAGTGCGTACTTTGGCGGAGCGCTTGCGCAAAAACATCCAGACCGTCATCGTCGGCAAAGACGATGTGATCGATCTGGCGCTGGTGGCCATTTTGTGTGAAGGACATGTGCTGCTGGAGGATGTGCCCGGGATCGGCAAAACCACGCTGGCCAAAGCTATCGCCCGCAGCCTGAATTGCAGCTTTAGACGGATTCAATTCACGCCCGATCTGCTGCCCAGCGATGTGACCGGCGTGTCTTATTTCAACCAAAAAATCCAGGAATTCGAGTTCCGGGCTGGGCCAATTTTTGCCCAAGTCGTGCTGGCCGATGAGATCAACCGCGCCACACCGCGCACCCAGTCGGCCCTGCTGGAGGCCATGCAAGAGCGCCAGACCACGGTCGATGGCGAGAGTATGCCGTTGCCACGCCCGTTTTTGGTGCTGGCTACCCAAAACCCGATTGAACTCGAAGGGACATTCCCGCTGCCCGAAGCGCAGATCGACCGGTTTTTATTGCGTATCAAGTTAGGCTACCCCAGCGACGAAGAAGAGCGCCAGATTTTGCTGCGTTTTGAGCGGTCTGACCCGTTGCAGACTTTGCAGCATGTCATTGATGTAGATCAATTGCTACAAATGCAAGCTATCTGTCGCACTGTGCGAGTGGAGCAAAGCGTGTTGGACTACATTGTGCGGCTATGTCGTGCCACCCGCGAGGTTTCAGGCGTGCAGTTAGGTGTTAGTCCGCGTGGCAGCATGGCGTTACATCGTGCAAGTCAGGTCTATGCCGCCATTCACGGGCGCAATTTCGTGCTGCCAGATGACATCAAGGCGCTTGCCCCGCACGCCTTAGCGCACCGTATTGTGGTCGATGGCCAAAGCCGTTTGCGCGGCCGCAAGCCGGAAGACATATTGCGCGAGGTGCTGGAGAAGACAGCAGTGCCGGTGGATAAGATCAATTAAGAAATTGAGAATGAAGAATGCAGAAATAACAAGCACTTCGTTTTCTTAATTCTGCACGCTTTGCGTTAATTCTCAATTTCTTATTATCAGCTTCCTCTAATCCAACCATGACAACCTTCAATATCTTTGTTTTTTTGATATTCATGGGAAGCATTTTGTTTCACCTCAGTGAGTTCTCACTTAGGAATGACACTGTATACACGTTACTAAGACTATCGCAGAACATCTTCAGAATCAGGAGTTAGCCAATGGCAAGTATCCCAAGCCCCGTCAGTTTGCCCGACCCCAGCAAGTCTGGAAAGAAACAGAAGCAGAAGATCGATATCCCCTACAATCGCTGGCCGAACCGGCTGCGTCGGGCGATCAAGAGCTTTATTACGATATTCATTGTCACAAGCATCGCCACCACACTCTACTTGTTTGCCACTAGCGGTGATGTGGAGTTGAACCTCGTTATGAGCGCGCTGGGTGGTATTTTGCAAGTGCTTATGTATGTGATGACAGCCTTATTTGGCATCATCGTACAATTTGGCTTGCTATTCTGGTTCCTGTCGCGCCCAAAGGTAGAGGTAATCACTCCTGGCGCGGACACCTCAGTAACCTTTGACGACTATTGGGGTCAACCACAACTGGTGAAGCTTGTTAAGCAGTGGATGAGCTTACTCAGAGATCGCAAAGAATTCGAAAAGATGGGCGGCAAGTACATTAGCGGTTTGCTGCTGTATGGCCCCCCAGGCACCGGCAAGACCATGTTGGCCAAAGCCGTGGCAGGCGAATCGGGCATGGCATTTCTTTCATCTGCTGGCACCAGCTTCCAAGGAATGTTCTGGGGCATGGATATTTTGAAAGTGCTGCGTTTCTCCGCAATGGCGCGCGCGTTGGCCCGAAAATATGGCGCCTGTGTGGCCTATATTGATGAAATTGACGCCATCGGAATGAACCGAGGTGGAGTGCGTGGTGGCGGCGGTGGCATGGGAGGGATGGCCAGTGGGACTGGGATGGGTATGGGGATGGGCATGATGGCACTGTCCACCTTGCTCAGCCAGATGGATGGCATCAATGAGCTGACTCGTGGCGAAAAGTTGACCAAGCGTATTTATAAGTTATTCGGGCAAGACTATAAGACCAAGCGTAATTGGCATGTGATGTGGATGGGCAGCACCAATCGACCCGACGTGCTCGATCCCGCCCTCACCCGTTCTGGCCGTCTGGACACCAAGATCGCAGTCGAAGCACCAGACCGTGCTAGCCGTCGGTTAATTATTCAGGGCTATCTGAAGAGGATTCAGCACGACGACACCATAGATATTGAAGCTATCGTCGGTGACACGAACGGAACGACCCCAGCCGACATTTCCGGTGCGATCACCAAAGACTCTGTCCGAATTGCCTTCTTTGATGGCCGTAAGAAAGTGAGCCAGAAGGATATCGATCGTGCCTTCCTTGAGCAGCAATCTGGCATGGAAATGCCCATTGAAGAATTTGATGAAGGTCAGCGACGGGTGTTGGCTTACCACGAAGCGGGCCATGCCATCGCACAGTACTACATGATGCCGGATCAGAAGATTATCCGCACCACTATCGTGCGCCTGTCCACCGGCAGTTTTGGACACATGGCACCCGTGGATACAGTGGAACAACATATCCGACCCATCATTCACTTTGCCTACGACATCATCGTTTGCCTTGCCGGTCGAGCGAGTGAAAAAATCTACTCGGGGCAGGCATACGCCAGCGTGGGGGGTGATTATCCTGCCGCAGCATCGATGATGGAGAGACTTGCGTTCTACGGCTTCTTCGGGCCGCCGCCAATCCTACATGGTCGAGCTGAAGAGATGAGCAGAGAGAAGACTTTTCAGAAATATTGGCTGGCCATGGAAGACGCAACCGAAAAGCTTATGCGCAAGCATTGGAAGGAAGTCACTGCACTGGCAGAAGAGTTGTTGCTGAAGCATACGATGAGCGGTAAGGAAGTAAATGAGATCATTGAAGCCAATCAGTCAGCTGACATGTTGAACGACGACATCATCCCCAAGACGTTGGCCGCAATCCGTGCGCAAGCCTTGGCCGAGATTCGCCATACAAACGCGCTGCCTGAACCAGCTAGGATGCCAGCCGGCGCTACTACTGGCAACATGGTGATCACCGACGAGGATGTGGTCGTGATCAATGGCAACACCTACGCTAAGGTCAACCCAACCAATAGATCCGCATCAGGCCAGACTGCTAGCCAACCCATCGCTCCGGTGCAGATCAACGACAATGGCCCCAAGACCGACGGCCCAACCGTGATCAACGATGGTGGTTACGAGCCTAAGCTGGCCGATAATGACAAGTAGGAATTAGGAATTTCGAAACCAGATAGTAGATTGGGCTGTTGCCTTTGAATCGGAGCAAGGATTCAATAGCAATGGCCCAAAGTATTTTTCCAATGGCTGTTTGTAATCGTTATACCCGCCGCCAACTAGGTGCAGACTTGATTGCAATCGGTGCTTTGTGTGCACTGTTGGCGGGATGCGCAGTGTCTCGGCCGATGCCAATAGCGCCGGTCTCGCACGGGTTACAGTTGCCGGCAGGCTACAGCAGTTCAGTCATTGCAGCGGGGTTGCGCCAACCCACTGCAATGACGCTTGGCCCCGTGCCCGACCCGCTGACCGGTGGACCACGCCGTCTGTATGTGGCGCAGTTGAACGGTGGCGAGGACGATGCAACCGGTCAGATCGTCGCAATAGACGAAAGCACTGGCGCACAAGATGTAGTGTTGACCCAATTGCGCAAGCCCACTGGTTTGGCCTGGTTCAACGACATGCTGGTCGTTGTGTCATTCCGCGATGTGTTGGCTTATAGCATCCGAGACCGTAAGCTGCAAAGTTCCAAGACGTTCGTGAGTGGTGTCCGGTTCAATGGCCGCTCGCTGGGCCACATTCGAGTTGGGCCGTCTGTCGATCCGTTCACCCGCGAAACTGAACCCCGGCTTTATTTTCACAGCAGCGGCGGCGACTCGGCCGTGTCGGGCTATCTATATTCGATGCGACTGGATGGCAGTGACGAACGCATTGTTGCACGTGGCCTGAAAAACGCCTATGCCACCGGCTGGGATCCTGCAGGCACATTGTATGTGACGGAAATTGGCGACAACATTGCCAGTGTACCTGTTGAAGAAGTAAACATCATTCAGCAAGACGGCGATTATGGCTGGCCAAATTGCGCAGCAGGGGCGGCCTGTTCTGGCACGCTTGCGCCACTGGCTACCTTTCCACCGCACGCCACACCGACCGGTATCGTTTGGTGGGAGGGCGATCTGATCGTCACATTGTGGGGACCAACCGATCCGCATGTGGCACGCGTCAACCTCAGCACCGGCACAGTGAGCGATTTTGCGCGGGGTCTGCAGCACCCAATCGATGTGATCGTATCCAAACAAGGCACTTTGCTCCTATTAGATTACGCCGGAAGTATCGTCGAAGTGCGCAAGCCAGCCACCACTCCAAACATTGCCCCACCACAACCCAGCCCAACACCTAACTAATTGCGATCTGATTCTCCCTCTTTCATGGTAGAACTACCGCATGCGTGCATTTGTCCTTGGCGGGGGCGGAAACCGTGGCCCGCTTGAAGTAGGAGCGATAAAGGCGTTGTTGAGTCAGGGGATTGTGCCAGACATGATCGTTGGATCTTCCGCTGGAGCGATCAACGGCGCGGTATTGGCTATTGATCCTACGCTGCAACAGATCACCCATATGGCCAATTTGTGGCGTGACGCTGGCAATAAAAATCTGCTGAATTCGCCGATCTATAAAGTAATGTGGCGGCTGTTTCGACAGTTTGACTATGTGACCGACAATACGCAGCTGCGAAAATACATGCACAAGGTGATGACTCCGGGCGTGCGCACGTTTGGCGATCTCAAGGTGCCGCTGTATGTCACCCTGTGCCACTTGTTGACACACACGCTGTATGTCTATGGCGACGAACCCAGCACGCCGATTGTCGATGCAGTGCTGGCCAGCGCTGCGGTTCCAGGCGCATTCCCGCCGGTGTGGCATCAAGGGGAATGTTTTGTAGATGGCGGGGTGGCCAGCAACGTGCCCGCTCAATTGGCGGTTTCACGTGGCGCGACCGAACTCTGGTGCATCGATCTGGCCTTTGACTTTGACCGCCAGCGCAAACTAAAAGGGGTGTTTGCCATCGGCGGCTTGGCCAGCCGCGCTATTCTGTATCAGGCCGTGCTACGCGAATTAGAAATGGTCACCCATACCCCAGGCATCACACTGCACCACATCCCTATCTATGGCTTTCAGGATGTGCCGCTGGGCAATTTTACTCACACCGAAGCCATGGTGATCGAGGGCGAACGCGTCGCGCAGGCTTATCTTGCAGCTCCAACGCCTAACCAGGTGCACTACCTGCGCCACTGGATCGCATCCGATTTGCCACAAGGGCCGATGGGGGCGAGGCCGTTTCTCAGTGCTTAAGTTTGCGTTTGTTTGTTATAGCAAGATGACACTAATAAACAAAAGCCAAACCAACCGCCTATTAGGCTACCCAGCCGATGCGCGTTTATTGCTCATCAATGCCGATGATTTTGGGATGTGTCATGCGATTAACTCGGCCATCTTTCGGACGCTCACCGAAGGCGTGGTTCGTTCCACGACCTTGATGATGCCCTGCCCGTGGGCATTGCACGCGATCCATCTGCTCAAGGCACATCCGGACATGGCCTTCGGGGTTCACCTGACCGTTATCTGCGATACAGTCCATTACAAATTTGGCCCACTCACGCCCAAATACAAAGTGCCTTCTCTTATTGACGAGGCCGGTTATTTCTACAGTTTCGAACGGATGGCCGAATTTCTAGTGCAAGCCAAGCTGGCTGAGCTAGAAACGGAATTCAGGGCGCAGATTGAGACCGTGCTGGCCGCCCACACCCTGCGCAAACCGACCCATCTGGATTGGCATTGCCTGCGTTTCGGTGGCAGACTGGATATTTTCGACCTGCTGCTTGGGCTGGCGAAAGAATACGGCTTGGCGTTGCGCGTTGTTGGGCAACCGCTCATCGAAAAAGTGCAGGGCCAAGGCTTACCCACCAGTGACTACGATTTTATGGACAGCTTTCGGATTGACCTGGTCGATAAACCAGCCCGGTATGCTCAGATGTTGCGTGAATTGTCCGCGGGTCTGACCGAATGGGCAGTCCATCCTGGTCTGGGCAACCCCGAGTTGCAAGCCATACAACCCGACGGCTGGCCAGTGCGCCAAACAGATTTCGACTTCTTGATGTCGCAAGCGGCACAGGATGTTATTCAAGAGGAAGGCATCATGCTTGTCGACTATCGACCGTTACAGGCGATTTGGAGTGGAAAGTGAGCTTAAATCTATCTACAGGCCGATGGCTAAATCAGCCACAAGTATTTGAAATCGGTGATGACTTCGTAAAGATCACCACCCAGCCCGACACAGACTTTTGGCAACGCAGCTACTATGGATTTCGCCACGATAATGCGCCCACCCTTCTGTTTGAGAGCCAAATTAATTTTTCGTTTACAGCCCAAATCACGTTTGACTATCGAGCCCAATATGACCAATGTGGGTTGATCCTCTACCTCGATAGCGACAACTGGTTCAAGGCCTCAATCGAATATGAAAACGAGGCGATCTCGCGGTTGGGCAGTGTGGTGACCAATCAGGGCTATTCGGACTGGGCCACCACCGATATCCCTTCGACAACATGCATGTGGTACCGCCTCAGCCGGCGTGGACCAGATTTCCTGATCGAGTCGTCAGCCGATGGCCTAGCGTTTAAGCGGATGCGAATTTTTCACCTGCATGCCTTGGGTGAGACCACCCCTGAGATGGGCGCACGAAACCCGCCTGTGCCGGCCGCGCAACCCATCCCGTTTGGCCTGTATGCGTGCAGCCCCTTGAACGTATCGTTTGAGGCCAAGTTTGAACACTTCGCGTTTGGGGATTCGGTATGGCTGGCGCATGGGTGGGCTGAAGCTGTCGATGCAATCGTCACTGCTGTATCGCGTAAAGCCCGAAAAAGCCATCCCCGCCCACAGCGCAATACTGATTGCGCTGTGAGCACTGTTCGTCTATGGCTTGACCAGAAGCTCGTCCAAACGATCATAGGTCTCGTTCATGCCGCCTTCCATACCCGAGGCCACATGGCCGTCGCGGTGTTCCTTCATCTGATACACCAAGTGATTGGTGAGCATGGTTTTGCCACCCTGCTCGGTCAGGGTGACTGTGGCCAGGTAGTCGGTTCCCGGCATGCCTTCATAGCCCTCGGTAGATACGATGCGCTGCGCGGGTAGCAACTCCTTATACTCCCCACTAAAGCCATGCTGTGAGCCATCTGGCCCTTGCACCACATAGCGCCAGCGCCCGCCCACCCGTAGGTCGATGTCGCAGACCAGCAACTTCATCACGCGCGGGCCGTACCACTCGCGTACGTGCTCGGGCTTGGTCAATACCTCGTACAACACGGCCGCAGGCGCGGCGAATTCTCGGGTAATGATCAATTCACGATCCGAAGGCATCGTAATCTTGGCTTTGTATGTGTTTATCATTTTTTATCCTGTAGTTGCATTTTTTGCACGTAACGCTCAAGGTTATCCAACCGCTCGTTCCACATCTCTTCGAAGGGCAGCACCCAATCGAAGATGGGGCGCAGGGCAATGACATCGAGCGCATAGATTCGTTCGCGGCCATTGATGCGCACCTGAACCAATCCGGCATCGCGCAAGATTTTGAGATGTTTGGAAGCGGCGGGTTGCAGGATGGCCAGCCGCGCCGTGATCTCTGTCACAGTTAATTCGCCTTGCGCCAGCATCTCTAGAATATGTCGGCGCTGCGGGTCAGCAATCGCATCAAAGGTATCGGCATTCGGTGCTGGATCAGCCATCTCTATTTATCATATTCCAAAAATAGAATATGTCAAGCGTTTCATAGAAAACTTGACAAATGTTCTGATTTCTCGTATATTACCAATTAGCTATATAGCCATTTGGAAATATGAGCGCACTCACAATCGACCTTGACACCACCTTTGCCGCGCTGGCTGACCCCACCCGGCGGGCCATTTTGGCTCGGCTGGCCATCAGTGAAGCATCGGTCATGGAGTTGGCTGAACCCTTTGCGCTGAGCCAGCCGACCATCTCCAAACACATCAAGGTGCTGGAACAGGCGGGCCTGATCTCGCGCAGCCGCGATGCCCAGCGACGGCCGTGCCGGATTGAACCCAAAGCATTGGCAGAGGCGTCCGACTGGCTGGAGAAGTACCGCCGCTTGTGGGAGGGCAATTTCCAGCGGTTGGATACGCTGCTAGATGAGCTAAAAGCGATGCAGGAAAAACCTAAATGACAAATACTCTGATCGTCACGACCCCTAGCGAGTGCGAAATCGTGATCACTCGCGTTTTTAACGCGCCACGCAATTTGGTCTTCGACTGCTGGACCAAGCCCGAACTGCTTCGGCGTTGGATGCTTGGGCCAGAGGGCTGGATATTCGCCGTGTGCGAGATCGATCTGAAGGTCGGCGGCAAGTATCGTTTCGTTTGGCGCAACTCGGAAGGCAACGAGATGGGTATGGGCGGGGTCTACCGCGAGATCATGCCGACAGAGCGGATCGCCGACACCCAGTTGTTTGATGAAGATTGGATGGGCGGCGAAACGGCCGGGACACTCGTCTTCACCGAGCATGGCGGCAAGACCACGACCACAAACACCATCCGTTACTCATCGACCGTTGCTCGCGATGCCGCGCTGGCCACCGGCATGGCTCAGGGCTTGGGGATGGGCTACGACCGGCTCGATACGTATTTGGCATCAATTGCTTAAACAACTACTTAAACGATTTTTATAAAAGGACAAACCCAAAATGCAAAAAATAACAACTTTCCTATGGTTCAATGATCAAGCTGAAGAGGCCATCAATCTTTATGTCTCGATCTTCAAAAATTCAAAAATCATCAGCATGAATCGCTATGGTGAGAGCGAAACCGACGGGCAGGGCAAGGTCATGACGGCGACATTCGAAATCGAGGGCCAGGAGTTCATGGCGCTGAACGGCGGGCCGCACTTTCAATTTACCCCGGCGATTTCGCTGTTCGTGAGCTGCGTGACACAGGAGGAAGTAGATGAGCTGTGGAACAAACTATCGGCCGGTGGAGAAGAAAGCCAGTGCGGTTGGCTTAAGGACAAGTTTGGTCTGTCGTGGCAGATCATCCCTACCGCATTGGGTGAGTTGATGGGCGATCCAAATCCAGTAAAAGCCCAGCGCGTGATGCAGGCCATGTTGCAAATGGGCAAGATCGACATTGCCAAATTGCGCGAGGCCCACGCGCAAGGCTGAAGCAATGTAAAGTCGGCGCATGTCACCACCGTTCAGAAGCGCCGTGCAGCGCCGTTGGGCCTACTTGATGCGCCTTTCAAGCAGGCCCGCCCTTCTCTTGATTTTTGTGCAAATGATCAGTGGCATGCGCGACATGCCGCAATTTTCGTTCTTTCTGATTTACCTGCGCGAGCAATTGGCCTTTGCCCCTGAGACCATTTCCAGTGTGGTCGCAGGTGGGCAGGTTGCTGGCACGATTGCAGCGCTGTTGGGGGGCAGCATCGCCACGCGCTTGGGCAGTAAGTCGGTCTTGGTAAGTGGTTTGCGCATTGTCATCAACGTAGCAAATTTTGGATATACGGAACAAAAAACACCTGACCAGTCTATACACTGGTCAGGTGTTTTTTGTGGTTACTATGCTGCGTTACACTGCCCGATACTCGCCTTCGACCACGCCACCCTCTTGGGGCTTGTCGGTAGCGGAATCCCCAGGGCTGGCTTGTGACTGGCTGGCGCGATAGATCTCGGCGCTGGCATTCTGCAAGGCTTCGGTCGCCTTTTTAATGCGTGTCACGTCATCGGTCTTGAGCGCATCGCGTAAATCATTGATCTGTCCTTCGACCCGACCACGATCCGCGCCGCTAACCTTCTCGCCTAATTCCTGCAATGATTTTTCTGCTTGATAGGCGGTCTGGTCACCAATGTTGCGTGCTTCTGCCAGTTCCTTGCGTTTGATGTCGGTGGCCGCATTCTTCTGCGCCTCGGTCACCATGCGCTCGATATCATTCTTATTGAGGTTCGTTGAGGCGGTAATGCTGATGCGCTGTTCCTTGCCGGTGGCCTTGTCCTTCGCGCTCACGTTGAGGATGCCGTTTGCATCGATGTCAAAAGTGACTTCGATCTGCGGAATCCCACGTGGCGAGGTCGGAATACCTTCCAGTCGAAACTCACCCAAGATCATGTTGTCGGCGGCCATCGGGCGCTCACCTTGGAAGACTTTTACGTCAACCGCGGTCTGTCCATCTTCGGCGGTGCTAAACATCTCGGTCTTCCTGACCGGGATCGTGGTGTTGCGCGGGATCATCGGCGTAGACATACCACCCATCGTCTCGATGCTCAGCGTTAACGGCGTCACATCCAGTAGCAACACATCTTTTACGTCACCTGACAACACACCGGCCTGTACCGCTGCGCCAATGGCCACCACTTCATCCGGGTTGACGCTCTTGTTTGGCTCTTTGCCGCCCGTGAGTTGCTTCACCAACTGCTGCGCCATCGGCATGCGGGTGCTACCACCCACTAGAACGACTTCATCAATGTCACTGACATTTAGTTTAGCGTCCTTCAAGGCCTGCTCGACTGGCGTGCGCAGCCGCGCAACCAAATCAGCGCTCAGTTGCTCAAACTTCGCACGGGTCAGCTTCATGAGGAGATGCTTCGGTCCGCTGCTGTCAGCCGTGACGTAGGGCAAATTGATCTCCGTCTCCATCACATTCGACAATTCAACTTTGGCCTTCTCAGCGGCTTCCTTCAATCGTTGCAGCGCTTGGCGATCTTGGCGCAGGTCAATACCCTGTTCTTTCTTAAACTCGGCAATCATCCAACTGACGATCACCTCGTCCCAGTCGTCGCCGCCCAAATGTGTATCGCCGTTGGTTGCTTTTACTTCGACCAAGCCATCGCCCACTTCCAGCACACTTACATCGAAGGTGCCTCCGCCCAAGTCGAACACCAGAATGGTTTCGTCCTTTTTCTTGTCTAAGCCATAGGCCAAGGCTGCCGCAGTGGGTTCATTAATAATCCTAAGAACTTCAAGGCCAGCGATCTGCCCGGCGTCCTTTGTCGCCTGGCGCTGGGCATCGTTAAAGTATGCGGGCACGGTGATCACGGCTTGGGTCACTGGTTCACCCAGATACGCTTCTGCATCGGCCTTCAACTTGGCCAAAATCATGGCGCTAAGTTCCTGCGGGGTATACGTCTTATTCGTATGTGGGATTTTCACCTGCACGTCGTTGCGCGGCCCAGAAATAACTGAATATGGCACGCGCTTTCGCTCTGCGTCTACATCGTCCACGCGTCGACCGATAAAACGTTTGATCGAGAACACGGTGTTTTCGGCGTTAATGGTCGCCTGCCGTTTGGCAGCTTGGCCGACAATCCGCTCGCCATTCTTGCTAAAGGCCACGATGCTAGGCACAATGTTGCTGCCTTCCGCAGTCGGGATTACCGTAGGCAGTCCGCCTTCCATCACTGCAACTACGCTATTGGTTGTTCCAAGGTCAATACCAACAATTTTGCTCATCTTGTTTCTCCTTTTATCCACATCATTCGCACTATCTAATTTGATTTAATTCAATAGTGCAATCATGAAACTGAACTAATAGAGAAATGCATGCGCAGTATTAGTGTTGTATTGGATTGGCTTTGACTGTGCTTCTTAGTCGGCGTAAACCCATTTCGCATTGGACAACATGACGCGGGCTACTTAATCTTGCTTGACCCCAAACACCAGGTCATAATCCACCATCCACTGGGCATGCTCGATTTCTTGCAGACCCAGTTCATGCAATACGCCCATGAACTTGTCGGTAGTCATAGCGCGGCCCGGCAGTTTCCAAGCATCCGGGCCGACCCGGTTGGTGACCATAAGCAGCCCGCTAGGTTTGAGCACGCGCACCAGTTCGCATAAGGCTGTGCGTGGATTGGGAAAGAATTCCAGCGCCTCCAGACAGCCCACCACGTCAAACGTGTCATCCGCAAACTTCAGGTGCTGTGCGTCACCACGCTGCCATGCCACCCGGGATTCAAACGCAGCTAGTTTGCTTTTTGCAATGTTCAACATGCGGGCCGATGCGTCGACACCGATCACATGCCCTTTAAATCTTGGCTGAAATAGCAGTGCAGCAGGCAAACGTCCGGTGCCTGTTGCAACATCCAACACATATACACTGGTTGGGTTACGTGCGTGCAACCCCGATGTTTTGAGATGGCGCAAGACCGGTTCGGCCAGGGCGATGGCTTCGTAACCTTGATCAAAATCCTTGACTTTGTCGTAACGTGGGGCAAACCAATCGTACATTAAGGTTACAATCCAACGGTCAAGATAAGCTCCCTCGGCGATGATTAACTGCCAATAACCCACCCCAAACACGATGATGGCAAGGATCAACGCAAGAAGAATAGTTGGCCAGTATTCACCTAAAAACGCTTGCATAAAAGAGAAAACAAAAATGACAAAAATGTTACACCCAGGGGATAGTATGCCTGCATTTCGGCTGATGTCGGACACGGCGGGCGAGATATCGACAGAGGCGCTGCTCGGCAAGCGCTACGTTATTTTTATCTACCCCAAGGACGATACATTTGGGTGAACGGTTGAAGCCAAGGAATTCCGTGATCGAATTCCAGAATTTCAGAAGAGCGGCGTCCAGGTATATGGCTTAAGCCCGGACTCCCTCGAATCGCATAAAGCCTTTGCCACTAAGCATAATCTAAATATGCCACTGATCGCAGATCCGGATGCCAAAGTGATTCAACAACTCGGGGCATGGGGTGAGAAAGAAGTGCAAGGTCAAAAGTCTGTCGGCCTGCTGCGCACCACGTTTCTAGTCGGCCCTGATGGCAAAATTCAGCATCTTTGGGAGCGGGTTAAGTTTGAGGGACACGCAGAAGCGATTCTAAAAATCGTTCAGGGTGAATGAAGTAAGAACTTGAGAATTGTGAATGCAGAATTGAGAAGGAAGCCGCAAGAGCGCGCTCTTATTTCTGCATTCATAATTCCTAATTCTCAATTTCTTACTCGTCGCTTCTGAGCGCCGGGAACAGCAGCACTTCGCGGATGGAATCTTTGCCAGTGAGGACCATTACAAAGCGATCGATGCCCATGCCAAAACCACCGTTGGGCGGCATACCGTAGCGCATGGCGCGTAGATAGTCCTCATCAACTGGGTTGGCTTCTTCGCCCTCGGCGTTTTTCTGCTCATCGAGAAAACGTTGCGCCTGATCGAGCGGGTCGTTTAGCTCGGTGAAGGCGTTGCACAGCTCCATGCCGCCCATAAAGCCCTCGAAACGCTCAACCGTGTTGGGCTCATCCAACTTGCTCTTGGCAAACGGTGAAATATCGCGCGGATACTCATACAGGAAAGTCGGCTGAATCAAATTCTTCTCCACGTAATCGCCCATTAAGCCATCGACCAACTTGCCCCAGGTCTTCGCACTGCTGCTGTATTCCAGCCCTTTCGCCTTAATCGCGGACTTGAGTGAGTCAAAATCGGGGTACAGCTTGTAGTCCACGCCCGTGGCGCTCAAGATAGCATCGTGCAGCGTAAGCCGTGTCCACGGTTGCAAAAAGTCGATGGTTTGGCCGCGAAAAATCGCTTTGCCATTCGGCAACACGGCCCGCGCAGCATGCTGTATAAACTGCTCGGTGAAGTCCATCACATCGAACAGATCCCAGTACGCGGCGTAGAACTCGATCTGGGTAAATTCCGGGTTGTGTCGATAGCTGACGCCTTCGTTACGAAAGTCTCGCCCGATCTCATACACCCGTTCGATTCCGCCGACCAGCAGGCGTTTGAGGTACAGCTCAAACGAGATTCGCAGATACATGTCCTGATCCAGTTCATTGTGATGCGTGACAAATGGCCGGGCCGCTGCGCCACCATAAAGCGGCTGCAGAATCGGTGTCTCGACTTCCAGAAAGCCATTGTTGTCAAAGTAATCTCGAATCGCCTTGATGACCTTGGCGCGTGACCAGAACACCTCGCGCACATCCGGGTTGACGGCCAGATCGGTATAGCGTTGGCGGAAGCGCAATTCGGGCGAGGTGAACGCGCTAAAGCGCTTGAACGTGCCATCTGGCTGCTTCTCTTCCTTGGCAATCGGGAGCGGGCTAATAGACTTGGACAGCAAGCGCCACGCCGTCACCCGCAGACTGGGCTCACCCGTCTTGGTAATAAAAAGTGGCCCACGTGCCTCGATAAAGTCGCCTAAATCCAACTCTTTGAACAACGAGAAGCTGCCCACATCGATCGAATCCTCACCCACCCGGGCATAGAACTGGATCTTGGCGCTACCATCTTCGATATGCACAAAGCTGGCCTTGCCCATCACCCGTTTGCCCACCACCCGGCCCATCAGGGCAACCGGGGTGGTTTCGGGGTGAACCATCGACGACGGACGACCGATCACCGAAGCATCTCGGTTGTCGGTGGTTGGTCGTCCGTCGTCGATCTTCAGCGCCAGTGCCTGCTTAATCGCGTCTGCGGCCATCACACGCTCTTTGGCGAATTGCACCCGCGCAGGATAAGGGTCTATGCCTTCGGCGCGCATCGCCTCCAGCTTTGCCAGACGTTCTCGTTCAATTTCAGTCCATTCCATGATTAAGAAAACAAAAAAAGCCAGCGGTCAAAGAGCCTCTGACCACTGGCTAGTGACTACTAATAAACTAAAACTAGCTTTTCTTACCAGCGCGTTCCTGCGCTTTCTTGATCTTCTGTGCGCGCTGCATAGCGGCAGCAAATGGGCTAATAGTCTCTTCCGGGCCAGAAGACAGCGAGAATTCTTCGGAATTGATGCCTTCCATGATCAGGTCGATCTGCTTCTTTTGGGTGTCCACCTTGGCAACTCGGACCGGCACGTCTTCCCCGACGCTGACAAAGTTGCTGACATTGACAAAACCTGCCCCAAACGAAGAGGTGCGGATTAGCCCTTCGCGTTCAGCGCCGATGTCTACATAAGCACCCATGCGCTCAATACGAGTCACTCGACCTTTAAACTGATCGCCTTTCTTGATGTTATCCCAAGGAAGATCCGGCGGCTCGACCATAGTCAAACCGATTCGACGCTTCTCTGCGTTCACTTCAATCACCCACACCAACGGCAGGGCATCACCCACTTTGGGGCGATCACCTTTTGGCATGAGGTTAAACGGCACCAAGCCATGCTTGGGGCCATCAATGTCCACAAACGCGCCAAAACTCTCAACTGCCACGACTTTGACATCGGTCAGCTGTGAACCCACAGACAGGTTATCCCAGTCATAGGTTGGCGGTTTTACCATGGACAGATCAACCCGCTTGCGCGCCGGGTTAACCCTGACAACGTAGACATCAATCTCGTCGCCAGACTTGAGGACATCGGCAACACGCGTGATGGGTTTGTCGCTGACGATTTGTGAAATATGCACATAGCCTTCCACGTTAGCTCCAATGTCCACAAATGCGCCACCCAAATCGGTGCGCGTTACCTTGCCCTTATACGCTGCTCGAGGTTTGATTGCAGCCAGCGGATTTGCTGGCGCACTCACAACGGGCGCAGCATCTTGCACGCTATTTATCTCTTCCGAGACAACATCAGCGGGCGTAATAGCTTCTTGGGCACTAATAGTTTCGTCGTTCAAGGGGCACTCCTGTAAATAAAGCCTAGAGATTGTATCTGTATACGGCGCCGATGTCAAAGGGTTTAACGTTTCAACAAGCACCCAAAGCACTAAATAGGGCTATTTGCAGGTATTTGCAGGATTATTTCACTTTTCGGTCTTATGACCGACTGACAAATCTGCTGGTGCTCGCTATAAAGACAATTGCGCTATTACATCCTCGCAGACCCCGTCAAATTTCGATTAAATGATCGTCATTGCTACTCTACTTCTATTTCTTTCACTTGCCCACTGTCCATGCACAAAGCACAAAGCCTGTCGTGTTTCATGCTTTTAACTCTTTTCTCACTTTATTTTTCTTACTTTATATGAAGACTTCATTCGTTATCGTGTCATGTGCGTTTGCGTTATGCTCAGCATTTATGTTTGGGCAAGTGAGCGTGGCAAGTCAACTAAATAATTTGCCACGGGCGAGCAGCACGCCCAAACCGACCACGCCACCCAAGCCGACAAATCCTCCTCAACCGACCGCATCGCCCCGGCCGACGCAGGTGCCTGGTGGAGAGCGCCCCACTCCAATGCCAACTTCCACGCCAACAGCGCAGACCACATCGACCCCTCGTCCTACCATTGTGCCTACGGCATTTGTACCATCGGCCACTGATACCCCGATACCAGCACCGACCGCTGCGCCGCCTACCCCAACAACAGTAGGAGAGGTATCCATCACCCCCGATATTGCCCCGCCCACAGTCACGGCAACGTTCGAAGCTGAACCCACCGAAAAGTTCCCGCCGAGACGCCCACCGCGTTGCCCAGTAGCACGCCCGATGCCACGCTCAACCAGATCCAAATCATGCTGGAGCAAGCCAATGCTTACCGCGCATTAAGCGAATGTGAACCCCTGACCGTAAATGTCGCTTTGG
Organism: Chloroflexota bacterium; assembly: GCA_031392845.1. Classification (GTDB taxonomy): domain Bacteria; phylum Chloroflexota; class Anaerolineae; order J036; family Brachytrichaceae; genus JANMVQ01. The sequence goes on along the minus strand of JANMVQ010000163.1, from coordinate 8,276 downwards.
CCAATGCGGCGATGGCGCATAGCCAAGATATGGCCCAAAACGATTTTCTGTCGCACACCGGCTCGAATGGCTCCACCCCAGCGGATCGTATTGTCACGGCAGGTTACCAATGGCTTGCAGTCGGCGAGAATATTGCCGTGGGTATGGATAACGCCGTAGACGCCGTCAACGCCTGGTACAACGAAGTGCCCCCCAGCGATTTCCATCGCCGTAACTTGCTGAATTGTGATTTCGAGGATGTGGGCATCGGTTACTACTATTTGGCCAATGACACTGGCACGGTCAATTTCAGGCACTATTGGACGATGGTGTTGGGGAAGAAGTGATTGGAGATTAGAGGATTAAGGTATTAAGTGATTGCATCAATCACTCAATCCCTGTTAGACTTTCGTCAGCATGTCTGCTCGACAAGATATACGATTGGCGCTGCCCTCGAAGGGCCGCCTGCAACTGGCGACCCTTGATTTTCTTTCTACGTGTGGATTTGCAGTCAAGCAATCCGCCACTCGCGGCTATGTCGGCAGTATTCCGGCATTGCCAAATGTCACTGTTATTTTTCAACGTCCACGCGATATTGTGATTAGTGTGGCCAACGGCGGTGTGGATTTCGGCATTACCGGCTTTGATGTGGTACAGGAAGCGTGTGTTGGCGACCAAGTGCATGTGTTGCATGATGCGCTGGGCTATGGCAAATGCAAATTGGCCGTCGCGGTGCCGGAGAAATGGGCTGCCCAGACGATGGCCGAACTAAACAGTATGGCGCAGGCATGGGCCAGCGAGGGGCGATCCCTGCGGGTGGCCACAGTATTCCCGGAGATCACGCGCGCTTTTTTTGCAAAGCACGCCGTCCCCAACGTAGTCATCGTCGAGGCGGAAGGTTCGCTGGAAGTGCTCCCCGAGATCAATGCCGCCGACATGATTGCGGATGTGGTCGAGACTGGCTCGACATTGCAACAGAATCGGCTGCGCATGTTGGACGATGGCATCATGCTTCATACCCAATCCAGTCTGGTGGCCAATCAAGGTGCGCTCAAACGCCCTGAGGCAATGCAAGTGGCAGTGACCATGCTGGAATACATCGAGGCACATCTGCGCGCCGAGAATTACTTCATGGTCATCGCCAATATTCGTGGCAAATCGTATGAGGATGTGGCCTATATGATGCACGTGCAAACCAATCTGGGTGGGCTACAAGGGCCAACGATTGCACCCATCTATCCGAATCCACTCACGTCTGCGCTCACCAAAACCGACGAACATTGGTTTGGCATCACACTTATGGTTAAGCGTTCTGATTTAACGCACGCCATCGAGCAATTGCGCAGCGTGGGCGGGAGTGGCGTTATCGTCACACCGGTGTCATACGTGTTTGAAGAGCAGCCCGACCGGGTGGCAGCGTTGAAGGCACTGGCGTGAGAGCGAAGGGCGTGGAGCGTGAGGCGAAAAGCGTGGAGCGTATCTTTTCGCTCCACGCCCTACGCCTCACGCTCCACGATAAAGAATGACAACGCTTGGCATCGGCCTCATTGCTCTATCCGCAGTTTTTCACGCTACCTGGAATATTCTGGCCAAGCGTAGCAGCGACAAACTTAGTTTCTTTTGGTTGGCAGGCGTGGCCGCTTCGTTGTGCATGTTGCCAGTGATTTGGCTGTATTGGCGCCCCATTTCGCCAACGGGTTGGGCGATTATTGGGCTGTCCTCGCTGTTTGAGGCGATCTATTTGATATGTCTGGGCCGGGCTTATCAAAGCGGAGATTTGTCGTTGGTATATCCGCTCTCGCGCGGGTCGGTGCCACTGTTTGTGTTGGTGCTGGCATTCGGCTTTCTGGGCGAGCGAGTCACGGGGTTGGGCATTCTGGGGATCGTGTGCACGGTGATCGGCATTTATGTGCTGCATTTACGCTCATTCGAGCGGCGCGAACTGCTGGCCCCGTTTGCCGGGCTGCGCACATCGGTCTCGCGCTTTGCGTTGGGCGCAGCCGTCTGCACCGCGGCTTATTCGACAATCGACAAACATGGGGTGAGGCTGGTTGATCCGCCGCTATACACCGCGCTCATCTTTGTCGGCTATAGCCTGTTGCTAGGGCTATTTATGGTGCGCCAACGGAATTTGATCCAGCATGAATGGCGCAATCACGGCGCGCGAGCGATTGCAGTGGGCATACTATCGGTGATTACTTATTTGCTGGTGTCATATGTACTCGCCAGCAGCCCAGCCAGTTATGTCTCCGCATTACGGGGGGTATCGATTGTGTTTGGCTCAGTTCTGGGTGTGGCATTACTAGGTGAGGCAATGGGGCGCATCAAGGTAATCGGCTCGGTAATCATGTTCGCAGGTATGATCTGTATTGCTCTAGCGTAGTAAGTGAAATCGAACGAGGGTTTACAGGATAGCAGGATTTTTTGTAAATGAATTTTGAATTGCTAATTGCGCCGCATGTGCGGCAGATGCACGCCTACACGCCGATTGTGCCATTTGAGGTACTCTCGCAACGGCTGGGTATTCCGGTTGAACAAATCGTCAAGCTGGATGCAAATGAGAACCTGTACGGCCCCTCGCCTAAGGCGGTCCAAGCGATGGGTGCGGCCAACAAGCTGCACATCTATCCCGACCCCGATCAGGCTGAATTGCGCAGCGCGATCAGCGATTACATCGGCATCCCGAGTGAGCATATTCTGTGTGGGGCAGGCGCGGATGAGATCATCCAGTTGATCGGGATGGCTTTCTTGCAGCCGGGTGATGGGCTGTTGGATTTGCCGCCCACTTTTGGCATGTATCGCTGGCTGGCGGACATCACTGGGGCACAATATGTGGCTGTGCAGCGGCGGGCGGATTTCTCGATTGACGTAGATGCAGTTGTCAAACGTCAAACGTCAAACGTCAAACTGATTTTTGTTACGAATCCTAACAACCCGGATGGCTCGACGGTAGACGACGCGACCCTGAAGCAATTGCTGGCACTGCCGCTGATCGTGGTGTTGGACGAGGCCTATATTGATTTCAGCTCACAGCCCAGCCGTGCCGCTTGGGTGCAGCAATATCCAAACCTAATTGTGCTACGGACGTTCAGCAAGCTGCTGGGGATGGCCGGTATGCGCATTGGCTATGGCATCTTTCCTTTGGCCATTATTGAGCACATGTGGAAGTTGAAGCAACCCTACACCCCGACGGTGGCCAGCAGCATCGGTGCGATCGCTGCACTTAGCGACCGCGCCCACCTGCGCGACAATGTGCAGCGCATTGTCGCTGAGCGCGCCCGCATGGGCGAATTGCTGAGCGACTTGGGTTGGTTGCAGGTTCATCCCAGCGAGACCAACTTTTTGTTGTGCCGGGTGACCAACGGCATGACCCGGAATGGGGCGACACCAGGAAAGACAGTGAAGTCTGATCTCGAACAGCGTGGCATTCTGGTGCGCTACTTCGACCGCGACGGTCTGCGCGATTGCTTCCGGGTGAGTGTGGGCAGACTGGAGCATACGGATAGACTTATCGAGGCGTTGAGAGAAATGTCAGAAACTGAATTGAAAAGTGAAAATTCAAAATTCAAAAATAGAACTGAGCAGAGTTTCGTATGAGTTCTTTTTTTAATTTTGCATTTTGCCTTTTTAATTCCAGAAGGGAAAGATGGCGAGAACAGCAGAAATACACCGCGTGACCAAAGAGACCGATGTGCTGGTACGGCTGGAGATCGATGGCAGCGGGCAAGTTGAAATCAGTACCGGCGTGGGGGTTTACGACCACATGCTGCACCACGTTGCCCATCACGGTTTGTTTGATCTGACGATCAAGGCCACTGGTGATTTGCACATCGACGAACATCACACCGTGGAAGATGTGGCGATCACGCTGGGGCAAGTGCTGGACAAGGCGTTGGGCGATCGCAAAGGGATCTCACGCATGGCCGACGCTTGGGTCACGATGGATGAAGCGCTGGCTCAAGTCATCATCGATTTAAGCGGACGACCCTACGCTGTGTTTAGCGGCGAATTTGACACGCCGAAAATCGGCGGGTTGGGCACGTCCCTCATCCCACATGCGCTCGAATCGCTGGCCACCCATGCCCGCATGAATCTGCACACCCGGGTGCTGTATGGCCGCGACGACCACCACAAAGCCGAAGCTATCTTCAAAGCCCTAGGTCGCGCCCTCGACGCCGCTACCCAGATCGACCCACGCCGGATGGGCGTGCCATCGACAAAGGGGAGTCTGTAGGGTTCGGAAAGTTCTGAAAGTTCAAACACCAAACTGTATCAACGTTCCTAACCTTACCAACCTTACAAACCTTCTGAACCTGCCGAACCCGCTCACACCATGTTGTACTTAATTGCTACCCCCATTGGCAACTTGGGCGACCTGTCGCAACGGGCGATTGAGACGCTCCGCAATGCCGATTTTGTGGCAGCCGAAGACACCCGTCGGACTGGGCTGCTGCTCAAACACTTTGGGATCGAGGGCAAATCGATGATCTCGTTCTATGAACATAACGAAGACCGTGCCGGTGCGAAACTCATCTCGTTGCTGAATCAGGGCAAGAGCGTTGCGTTGTGCACGGATGCGGGCACACCTGGGATAGCCGATCCCGGCTTTACCATCGTGCGCAGTGCCATCGAAAATGATCTACCGGTGACGATGATTCCCGGCCCCGCCGCATTTGTAATGGCCCTGGTGTTATCAGGATTGCCTTCACACAGCTTTACCTTCCGCGGCTTTCCGCCGCGCACCTCTGGCAAGCGCAAAAAGTTTTTGCTGGTCGATGCGCTCTCGCCCTACACGCTGATTTACTACGAAAGCCCATTTCGGCTGCGTGAAACCTTGCAGGACATGCTTGAAGTGTTTGGCGACCGTGCGGCGGCCATCGCCAACGACCTGACCAAACTATTTGAACGTGTGGATCGGGGGAATTTGAATGAGCTACTGCAAGGCTTGCCAGACGGCGATTTGAAGGGCGAATATGTGATCGTGGTCGAAGGGGTCAATGCTTAGCAAACTCAGCCTGCCGCACGGCGAACTAACCTTCCCCGCTTTTTTGCCCGATGCCACCCGGGGCGTGGTGCGCAGCATCGACAGCAAAGACCTTGAGAATTGCGGCGTGCAAGCCGTGGTGATGAATGCCTTTCACCTGATGCAAAAACCCGGCAGCACTACTGTGAAAGCACTCGGTGGGTTGCATGCCATGACTGGCTGGCCGCATCCCATCATCACTGATTCTGGTGGTTTTCAGGCTTATTCGCTGATCCGCGAGAATCCAAAAAACGGTACGCTGACCGACAAGGGCATCGTCTTCCGCCCAGAAAATGGCAAAGACAAAATCGTGCTCACGCCCGAGAAAAGCATCCAGTTGCAGATGGGCTATGGCGCCGACATCGTTATTTGTTTTGATGACTGCACCCACCCCGAAGACAACGAGGCCAACCAACTCGACAGTGTGCGCCGGACGATTGCATGGGCTAAGCGGTGCAAGGAAACGTTTGAGCAGGGGCGTGGGATGAAGGGCGAAGGGCGAAGGGCGTGGGTCGAGGAGCAAAGGGCGAAAGGCGAAGGGAGTGAGGCGTTATCAGAAGATGCTCCACGCCTCTCGCCTCTCGCCTCTCGCCCTTCGACTCAGACGCGCCTCTTCGCCGTCATCCAGGGCGGCGGCTCGTTTGAATTGCGCAAGCGATGTGCCGAGGCACTCCTAGAGCTCGGTGGGTTCGATGGCTTCGGCTTTGGCGGCTGGCCGCTTGATTCAAAAGGCAATCTGGTCGAGGATATCGTGCAATACACCCGCGAGTTGGTGCCGCGTGAATTCCCCATGCATGCATTGGGGATCGGCCATCCGAAGAATGTGGTCAAGTGTGTGCACATGGGTTACGAGATGTTCGATTGTGCTATGCCCACCCGCGATGCACGCCACGGACGGCTTTATACATTCAACGACGCCCCAGCCAATCTCAATTTGAACGACGCTAAATGGTTCTCGTATGTGTATATCGAAGATGATAAACACTTGAAAGCAAACCGACCGTTATCTGAGCACTGCGACTGTCTGACATGTCAGCGCTATTCACGCGGATATTTGCATCATCTCTTTCACATCAAGGACAGCTTATTTCTGCGACTGGCGACGATTCATAATCTGCGTTTTATGGCCCAGCTTGTGGATCGCTTGCGACTTGTTATAGATTCCCCAAGTAAACATAGTGCATAAACCCTCCCGGTCTCTATAAGACCGGGAGGGTTGAATGAGTCAACTCTATATGGGAAATCTATTGGCTGCGGAAGTCTGTCCCCGAATCACGCAAACCTATGCTACAAAAGGCGCGGGGGCGCCAATGCGTGCCCTCACAGAAATAACCAGTAGGTGCAAAACTACCCTACAGGAAAGCTAATGATGCCATTCAGTCCACACCATCGTGGTGCATACGACAAGACACGCATCATGCGACCTCTGAAAAATAGGGCTTTTCGACACATGGTCTGAACACAATTTCTATTGCATGCTGCAAGTTATCCATCCGTGGGGGCTTGTAGGGTAGTTTTGCACCTACTGGAAATAACATAATGGATGGAAGAAAGTGAGCAGAAAATGAGCTGGACAGAGCTCCCTAGCCAGCCAATAATTTGAGTGTGAATAACATTACGAACCCACATGCGGTATCGGATCTCACCCCAATCGACATCGTGCACCAGTTGATCGCAGCATGGAATCGACATGACCCACATAGCATGACTGCCCTTTACGCCGAAAACTACACCGGCGAAGACACCGGACGTAAGCGACCTGATCGCGGCTCACGCGATATTTTAGCCATGGCACTGACCAACTTTCGTGGCTTCCCTGATTCGCATTTGGAACTCGTGGATATGGTGGCCGATCAGAACCGGGTGGCGTTTGTCTGGCGCATGACAGGCACCCACAAAGCCAGTGTGATGAACATCCCAGCCACTGGTCGACGGGTGAGCTTGCTCGGCACGTCTATCTTGAACATCGCCGATGGCAAGATTCAAAGCGGCTTGCGCATCTGGGATATGGCCTCCATGCTGCGCGCCGTAGGGCTGCTGCCCGATTTGCAAGACGAAGCGGCGTAATTGGCTTGTTGGTCAGAGGTTCGATCGCTGGCTATTGCGTCAGCCGCGCTTTATACATTGCCAGAAAGCGCGTCCCATCTACTTGCATCAAGCAGTGGGTTTTGGGCGTGTCGAAGTGCTTGCCCGAACGATCGGCCATTGTCATACCCGCCGCCAGCCCGTCCAATGGCACCTTGATACTCCAGCGTTCGCCCTTAAATAGGGTTGGATCGATCAAGTAGGCAATCGCAGAGGGGTCATGGGTGTCAGTTGCACCCTGGGTGTAGCCATAGTGCTCACGATGGAACTTCTGGTAAAACGGAATCACCCGCGCAATAAACTGACCGAATTTATTCTGAGATTGGCCCAGTGCGGCAAATAAATCGTCGTTCATCTTAACCGCAGTCGTCACGTCCATGCCCGCCATCGTCACATCCCAAGGCGCACTAAAGACCAACGAAGCTGCATGGGGATCATTGTGAATGTTGGCCTCCGCCACCGGCGATACATTCCCACCCGCAGCCACACTGCCGCCCATAATCACTACATTGCGCACGTTCCGCGCGATGCGTGGTTCAAGTTGCAATGCCAGGCCAATATTAGTGAGTGGGCCTACTGGCACAAGTGTGATCTCACCGGGGTTCGACATGATCATGTCCACGATCAACTGCGCCGCATGCTTGTCTACCGGCTTGTGCTCTGGGTGATTAGGCTGCCACCAATTGATGCTCCCCATGCCATCATCGCCATGCACAAATTCGCCAGTTAAACCCAGTGGCAGCACCATCGGCTGGCCTGCACCTTTGGCCACCGGGATATCCATGCGATCCGCCAAATGCAACAAATTGAGTGCATTTACAGTGGTCGATTCAACATTGCTGTTGCCAAATACAGTCGTCACGCCCACCACGTCGATCTCCGGTGAACTCAGCGCCAGCAACAACGCCATTGCGTCGTCTACACCGGGATCAGTGTCGAAAATAATCTTGTAGGTTGAAGCCATTTCAAGTAAGACAAGTAAGAATTGAGAATTAAGAATGAAGAATGAAGAAAGACGAGTGCCACACTCAAACAACTTTCTTAATTCTGGCTCTCCCGACTTTAGCGGGAAATAGCGTTGTCATGCTGAGCAAAGCGAACCGAAGGTCCCAGTGGCGAAACACTTACGATTAACGCCACTGGGACCTTCGGCTCACTGCGTTCGGAATGACAAGTTTCCCGTCAAAGC
>JANMVQ010000194.1:0-3059 GCA_031392845.1 Chloroflexota bacterium | reverse complement strand
TGCTCATGCCTGCACCCCCTGCGCTTGCAGGTCGGCTGTCAGAGCCGGATTGCTACCTTCCTGCGCTTGGCCACCACCCAACTGTGAGTCGTATATCTCTTGGTAGATCGGACTACTACGCAATAGTGCTTCATGCGTGCCTTCGGCAGCAATCCGGCCTTTGTCAATAACGATGATTTTGTCGGCATTCAGGACTGTGCTAATGCGCTGGGCCACCATCACGATGCTGTGGGTGTGTGTGCGTTGAGTCTGTTGCAGCGCCTCCTGTATTTTGGTTTCGGTCTCCACATCCACTGCGCTGGTGCTGTCATCCAAAATCAAGATCGTGGGGTCGGACAGTAATGCCCGCGCAATGGCGATACGCTGTTTCTGACCGCCCGACAGATTCACCCCGCGCTCTTCCACATGCGTGTCGTAGCCTTTGGGCAAGCGAGTGATGAAGTCATGCGCCTGCGCTGCGTGCGCTGCTGCCAGCACTTGTGCCTCATTGGCGGTGGGGACGCCGTATCGGATGTTGTCGCGGACACTGCCGGAAAACAGCACCGTTTCTTGCGGGACGATCGCAATATGCTTGAGCAATGAGTCCTGTTGAATCGTGCGTGCATCGTGCCCATCGATCAACACGCGTCCGCCGGTCACATCGTAGAAACGTGGGATCAAGTTTATGAGGGTGGTTTTGCCTGCGCCGGTTGCACCGAGAATGGCCACAGTCTGGCCAGGCTCAATGGCAAAATTAATGTCTAGTAAAACTGGCTCGTGACTGTGTCCATTGTAATGAAAGGACACGTTCTCAAACAAGATTCGCCCATGTGCTGGGTCGGGCAGGGCGATGGCGTTGGGTGGATCCACCACTTCGGGCGTCACATCCAGCACCTCGCAAATGCGCCCGGCCGAAGCAATGCCGTTAGCCCAAGTTTGCGCCAGCAATGTCATCATAATCAGCGGGGTCATTGTGCTGAGCAGGTAGTTGGTAAATGCCACCACTTGCCCGACCGACATCCTGCCCTGGACTGCGTTCAAGCCACCAAACCAAGCGACGACGACCATGCCGATATTCACACATAGAGTCAGCACCGGAGTCATGCTGGAATTGAACTGCATCACACGCACCGATTGACTAGTGAAGGATTCATTGGCGGTCTCGAAGCGCGCATCCTCATAGTCGGCGCGCACAAACGCCTTGATCAGACGCGCCCCGGCTACGTTTTCTTGCAGCACAGTGTTTAATTTGTCTAGGCGCTGTTGGACCACCCGAAAAAGTGGCTCGGTGCGCAGAATAAACACCCCAATAAAAACCGATGTCACAATTAGCAACGGGAGCAGCGTCAGCGCCAGACTGAAGTTGGTGTTGATCATCAGGATCAGGCTGCCCACCATCATCATGGGGGCGCGTGTGCCGATGCGCAGCGACACTTGGGTGAGTCGTTGGAAGGCGCCGGTATCACTACTCAGGCGCACCATGAGTTGTCCGGTCTTGAGTGAATCCAGGTTGCCAAACGAAAAGCTTTGAATCTTGCTAAAGAGCGCCTCGCGAATATCGCGTGCCACGCTTTCGCCCACCCGTACTGACAAGCCATTATTGGCAATCGAAATGAGGGTGCTCAATGCCGAGATACCCAACATGATTAAGCCGGTTTGTAGGACGATCGTAGGGTTATTGGCAGCAATGCCCTCGTCAATAATGCGCTCAATCAAGCGCGGGATGGCCAAATCAAGAAACACGAGTGCTACCAGCGCTACCAGGGACAAGACAGCGGGCAACCTATACGGATGGATGAACGGAAGCAATTTTGAGACAGAACGCATTAATCCCAAGTTTACGTTTGTTTGCTGATTGGAAAGAAAGATTGTCGATTTAGATGGTTTTCAACTGACAATCGTCAAGTTATCGTGAATACATAAACCTATACTTAGGTGTATGCAGTTGCAATTGAAGCGAATTAGTTCCATCACATTGGCCAGCGCGCTGCTGGTGTGCATGGTGTTTGTATATCGTCTGTCCAGTGCATATACTCGTGCGCCTTGGCTGGCGAAGCCACGCGCCACCATTGCTATAACCGTTTATCCATCGACATCGGTTAAATCGCCTGCTCGCCGACCCACATCAATACCCACATCAATATCTGTGGCCAATGCTTCAACCCAAGTGCAGACGAGCACTGCCCTGACAACGACCAGCATCACTCCTGTACCAGAAGCACAAGACGGAGCACTGCCTGTCTCGGCTCAACTCGGGGGGATTCGGCATCAGCAGCAGACCTGGAACAATTGCGGCCCAGCCACGCTCTCAATGTTGATGTCCTACTTCAATTACACGGATACGCAGCAAGTAATCGGTGCAGCTATCAAGCCATACAAGGACGATAAGAACGTCGGGCCAGACGAGTTATTGTCCTACGCGCAATCGGCTGGGTTGAAGGCCAGGATCATCGTTGGTGGCGACATCGATATGCTCAAGCGGCTGGTTGCGCACGACTTTCCGGTCATTGTCGAATCGTGGTTTATCCCCGAACCTGGCGATGAAATGGGTCATTATCAACTTGTGGTCGGTTATGAAGGTGACACGCTAAGCTTCTTTGATTCTTATCACGGGCCAAACATTCAGCATAGCGTGGCCGAATTTGATGGATTGTGGCGGGTGTTTAACCGCTTGGCATTGGTGGTTTGGCGCGCAGATCAAGAAGAGCAGATGCGAGGCTTATTGGGTGAGCGCTGGGATGAAACGCGCATGAATGCGCTGGCTCTGGTCGATGCCCAACGCGAGGTGCAGGCCAATCCTCGTGACAAATTTGCCTGGTTCAATATCGGCAGTACCTTGTTACGGCAGGGCGATAGCGCAGGTGCGACGCAAGCCTATGACAGTGCCATTGCCCTCAACCTGCCCTGGCGGATGATGTGTGTCAATATCAGGTCAAACAGGCTCTTCCGCACATTCGATGGGATTATGCTGATTGAGGTCAAGCCACGCCAAAGTTAGGCTTGCGGAAGCTAATACATTATTTACACCACTGAATGTGACCTCACAACAGCGACAGTCTCAACTTCAGATCAGATAATAA
>JANMVQ010000193.1:0-1692 GCA_031392845.1 Chloroflexota bacterium | reverse complement strand
CCCCTCCCTTTGGGAGGGGCAAGGGGTGGGTTGTTAGCACAACATGAGTGTTCGGGAACAAAGGTAGCAACTCCCGTTAATATAGGGGCATGGCAAAATTTGATCTGCTCGACAAACAACAGTACATGAATCTAACGACGTATCGCAAGACCGGCGCACCGATGGTGACGCCGGTTTGGTTTGCGCTCGACTCGGACAAAAATCGGGTAGTGGTGGTGACTGCACCCGTCGCGGGCAAGCTCAAACGCATTCGCAACAACCCGCAGGTGGAAGTTGGCCCTGCAGATATGCGCGGGCGGGCGCTGGGTGCTACGATCAGCGGTCAAGCGCACACCTTGCACGATGACGAGAGCAAAATTGCTGAGGCCCTGCTGAACCGCAAGTATGGCTTGATGAAAAAACTGTGGACGTGGTTTGTTACTCGTGGCAAGCCTATGGCTTATATCGAGATAATTTAATGCTGCTAACATGCCCGTTATGCCAAACGTTAAGGCTGAGCCTATTCATTCGCGCGTCTCGTTGCTGATCTATAGCCCAATCATCGAGCAAGAAGGCGGACGCAAGTTAAATCAGGTGTTGGGTTGGAACGACCCAGACAGTCTGTGTCAGCGCTATATTCAGGATGTGCGCGAGGCCAGCCATGGCATTGTGCAGTATCAAATCGTGGAGCGGATTGAGTTGGATGCCTATCCTATGCTCGAAGATGGCTTCCGATACACTGACGCGCAATTCCTACGCAACTGGCATTCCCGAGGCGGCTGGCATCAACCCCAGATGGCCCTTTACCCGGCTATCCTGCGCGATGCGGGCTTTGTAGCCAAACTGGAAGGCAACCAAACCGATGAGTTATGGGTGTTCGGCTTTCCGTATGCCGGTTTCTACGAGAGCTGCATGGGCGGGCATGGCGCCATCTGGTGCAACGGCCCAGTTATTCCCGAAACCCAACGCGTCGCCCGACGGTTTGTAGTGATGGGGTTTAACTATGAGCGTGGCGTGGGCGAGATGCTCGAAGATTTGGGTCACCGCGCTGAAAACATCATGGAGCATATGTTTCGGGATGTTCCAGATGATGGGATAGGTATGTCTGAAGTGTCAGCGGGTGTCGATGACGTGTCGGGAAGTGTCGAGCAGGTGTCATGGTGGGAGAAGTTGCTTGGGGTGATTGGACTAGGCCAAACGTCCGCAAAGCGTGTCAAACGTCATGCCACAATGGTCAATGGTCAATTACCCATGGTCAATCTGAGCGGCAACCTGTGGCGACAATTCATCCGCTACGACCAATCAAATCCCGGAGCGGCATCTTGCGGCAATGTCCATTTCGCCCCCAGCAGCCAAAGCGACTACGATTGGGGGAACACCCGCTCAGTCCTTTCCAACGCCGACGACTGGCTAAACTATCCTGATTTTACCGGCGAGAGACGCGAGGTGCATTGCGCGGAATGGGGCAACGGTGATATTCGGCAACATCACATTTGGTGGATGAAACGATTTCCACATGTGGCTGGCCAAACACCGACCGGCAGGCCTAATAATTGGTGGGGATCGATTATTGGGTAGTGTCCCTCTAACGCGGTAGAGGGGGAAACCTTAAAAGCAGAGGCAAGATTTCTTGATAAAACTGGATCAAGGAGTCAAGCCAATGGATATGCGAACATGCCACTGTCGAAACAAGCGCTGCAACAGATGTGGCAA
>JANMVQ010000144.1:0-2494 GCA_031392845.1 Chloroflexota bacterium | reverse complement strand
GCTTTGGCCACTGCTTTTGACAAACTTTTTAACTTCCGGTTCCAGCAGCGTAAGCAAACGCGTAAATGACAAACGCCATTCCCCCGATTCTTTGACGAAATTCAACACATACACGCTGGGCGCAGACTGCGTTGATGCCTGGCCCTGGTTACCGCTAACTTTGACATTCGCGATTTTGAGGGTCGCAACTGAGTTGCTGTCAATCCAGCCTAACTCGATTCCTTTGCCAAACACTGCTGCCCCATCCATTTCTAAAAGGTCGGCTTTGGGGAACTCATTGCGCAGCCGTAACACGATAATCCGTTGGATGAGTGGGATGTTCTTTAATGCCGAGCGTTTGGCAGTCAGCGCGTAGTCCAGCGCTTGTTGGTACCAGACGACAGTTTTGCTGTCGATCAAACCCAACGCGGCCTTGCTATCTTTGGCTTTCAAAGCATCGATATAGCTTGAAACAACATTCATTATCGCTTTTTTGTCATCGACTTTGATGATGGGTGTAGTAGCGATAGCTTTAGGTTTTGCAGTGGCGGCTGCTTTGGGTGGCTTTGGGGCACCGCTGTCGGCTGTGCTGATATACGGGTTGGCCATCATGGCGCTGCAAAGCACACCGAGTAGGGTCAAACGAACAATGTTTTTCATACTGTCAATTACCCCAAAACAAAAAGCCTCTCGAAGTTAATTTTGCTCCGAAAGGCTTTTTGACTTACCGAAAGATAAGCGGGCGACGGGATTCGAACCCGTGATCTTCTGCTTGGAAGGCAGACGCTGTAACCAGCTCAGCTACACCCGCGTTTGGCTTGTGGAGTGATTATAACCATCCTCAGGGTTCCAGCCGCAACACCCCTTCCGCCCCGCGCTCCACGTCGGTGCGTTGCCATAGGAAGGCTTGCGTGCGCCCTTCCAACCACAGCTTCATCATGTCATCGTAGTGTGGGCTTAAGGTGTGGCCGCTTTGGCCGGTCGGATGTACGGCCACCGACTTGGTAAAGTCGCCCAGATCGACCACCATCCGCCATGAAGGGTGCGAGCGCACTGTAAATTCCTCATTGGTGTTTTCGGCATTCACCGTGGAGGTGGCCCCATCCAGTGCAAACGGACCGCGATTAAACAGCGCTTCAATCGGCGCGACGCCGCTCTTGCCCAGCGTTTGGTTTTGGAACGTAATCGTATGCAGTTTGCCCCATCGCCACTGCGCCATATCATTACCCAGCTTGCCCTTTAGCTCAGCGATAGCGTTCGTCAGGCTCTTGGCTACTATCTCATCGCGTGTTTCTTTATTGGGCGTACTCAAGTTGTCCCACCACGGCGCGTCGGATTGTGCCAGCGTGTTCTTCACCGCCAGCTTGGTAGGGGATCCCAGATCAATCACTTCCTTGGCGAGGTCTGCGCCCAGTTCGTCATCAAAAATATTGTGCGCTAAATGCTTCCAAAACGCCTCAAAAATCGTTGCGCCCACCGAATCGCGCGTGTACACCCGATCCCATGCCTTGAGTGCAGCCAGCGCGGGTGCCAGCTCACTATTTAGTGTGATTGAGTCAAGCAGTGGCAACAAATCATCGGCATGGGTTGCATGTGAGTCCATCTGAAAGCGCGTCATGTCTTCTACACTCAGCTTTTCCTTGGACGTAATCAACTCGCTGATGCGCCGCGCCCGATAGCCACGCTCCCAGTCGTGGGTGATTAAAAATGGGTATTGGCCATCCACGACTGCATTGTTCGCTGTTACGATATAGCCCTGCTTTGGGTTAAACAACTTTGGCAACTTTTCAAAATCAATGTAGCTGACCCAATCAGCATCTCCATTCCAACCACTGGTGGGCGCTTTGCCATCACTGTTTTTGCGGATTGGAATCCTGCCCGGCATCTGGTAGCCAATATTGCCATCGATGTCGGCATACACAAAATTCTGTGCTGGCGATGCCCAATCATGCAGCGCCTCACGGAACATCTCCCAGTTCTGGGCTTGATTAATCTTGAGCACCGCGTTAAACAAATTCTCCGATTGCAGCGAAGTCCATTGCAACGCCAGCACTTGTTGACCTAGACCTTGATCGAGCTTCAGGTCTTTGATCGGCTTAAAGATATCGCTGATCACCGGCCCATGTCGCGTTACCCGTACCTTCAATCTGACCGATTCTTTCCCGGCTACATTGATGACTTCCTCACGCACTTGCGACAGCTCAAATTTGCCCATGTATTCAAATTCGTCTGAGTTATTGGGATTGGGCTTTTCGATCACCAAGTCTTGTGTGTCTGGCTCGACATTCGTTACCCCCCACGCGATCCGTGCGTTGTGTCCGATGATCACCCCCGGCACCCCCGCAAACGACGCCCCGACCACATCGTATGGACAGGCCGCACTGATGCTGCGGCAATGCAGCCCAATCTGATACCAGATCGATGGCATCTGCACACCCAGATGCGGATCGTTCGACAAAATGGGTTTGCCCGTACTCGTGTGCGATCCCGCCACCACCCAGTTGTTGCTGCCAAT
>JANMVQ010000137.1:0-2810 GCA_031392845.1 Chloroflexota bacterium | reverse complement strand
ACGTGGCCGACGCACAGTGCAGGATTTCCAGCCAAAACGGTAGCGCTTTATCCCGGTAGTGCGGCTCAAGATATTGGGCAGCCAGAATCAGATATTTGGTCCAACGTTCATCGATCCAACGTGGGTCGGCACTATCGGTGGGCACATTGCCATCTGGCGTGGGTCGCAATTTGTTGATGGCGGTGATGACGATCTGGCGAACCGTGGCTTCGACATCCCGGTTGCTGTTGGCGGCGCATAGACTCTGAATGGCCGGCACCGACAAAATGCCGCTCTGCAATAGGTTTGGCTCGTGCCAAGACCGCAAGGCTTGGTGCAACTGCTTTACGAAATTGACGGTCTGAGTTGGTAGCGATGCCTCCCGACGTTTGGGCATAATGATTCTCCTCTATGGTGTCGCTGGAGGGGGTGCGACGTGAGCGATTTGAGCACTTATTAGGGATTTATTATATAAACATGCCTATGATTGTGTCAATATGCAAATTTGTGCCCCGTTTTCTGGCTGAACCGTCGTCGCAGTCAATTCTCCGGTTCGGTCTTTCACTCTTTTCGCTGGTTCAGTTTTTCGTGATGGCACGGCTGACTCAGCCCTGGCTGATGGGCGGCCCGTTTGAATGGGCCGGACGTTTGCGTCTGCCTGCCCTTGTGCTCAGCATCGCACTTGTGCTTTGGCTGGGGCGGGATGGGCTGCGCTGGCCACAACGACCCCAACGTCTGGGATGGGTTGTAGCGCTGATACTGGTGACCTTGAGTCTGACTTACATCGCAGTGTTTGTGCTGCGGGTATGGGTGCCACGTCTGCCAACAGCGTGGGACATGGCGCTGTTTCTGGCGACTGGGTTGCTAGCCGAAGAGTTCTGGTTTCGCGGGGTATTGTTTTCACTTTGGCAGAGAACGCACTCTGCGCGGGCGGCAGCGGTGGCCACGGCACTGTTGTATGGGTTGTCACACTGGCAATATCACGGATTTGCGTTTACTGTGGCAGCTGCGGTGCAGATCGGGTATACGCTTTTGTTGGGGCTGGTGTTTGGTGTCTTGCGTGGGCAGACCCGGAGCGCGTGGGCGGCAGTGGGGCTGCATTTGGCGGTGAATTTGATCGCGACAATAGCAACAGTGATTACCCGATAGCGGCAATCGCCTCTAAAATACATCAATACATCTCACATTTATCTCAAGCGCGGAGAAGAAAAATAATGGCAGACGATCCCGCCGAACAGAAACGCTCAGAAACCCAATCCGACAATACATCGGCCGCCAACACCGTTGCGGTACAAAATGCATCAGTCATCATCGAACAACTGAAAGCTAGACTTGCCGAGGCCGAGGACAAAATTGCTCGTCTCGAAAACGCCCGGTTAGCCCTTGCGCCAGATATGTTTGCCCAAGCAATGCAGGCACTACAACAGCAGCAAAACACACTATCCGCAGAATTGATCAATGCGCAAAATGTCGTGGTTGGGGTGCAGATTTACCAGGGCAATCCACAGAATGCCAAACTCTCCTCATCTGAGCTGCGTGATGAGTATTTGGCGGTATTGGCCAGCCAATTGCGCGATCTATCATCGCTGCGGGCACTCGACGCCAAGGCCGCGAATCCCAACGCCGAAACCACCGAGCTGCGCTTGACCAGCATCTACACCACCCTCAACACCACCGAACACGTCGCGCGGCGTTTCCCAAAACAGGACCAGGACACTAATGCTAATGATGCTGCGGCTACGGAGACCGATCAACCCATCGAATTTGAAGAGCGCAACATCCCGCTGACCGCCATGGAGGCCGTCCGTGATCGGCGCAAATTGGTGCTGCTGGGTGAGCCGGGCAGCGGCAAAAGCACCTTTGCCCAATATGTGGTGCTGTGCCTATCGCATTTGTTGACAAACGGTGTCACCCAAGACGTTTGGCTGCAAGACTTTTTGAAATCGTGGAACGACAATGAGCAAAACCTTCTGCCAGTCTGGGTCACTCTGCGCGAGTTTGCGGCCTGGCTGAAGGATCGCCCCGGCCACGCCACCGCCGATGACCTGCATAGCTTTTTGGAGTATCGCCTGAAGTTGGATACGATCGCCGGGGCGTTACCAGAACTGATTGAACCGGCGTTGCGGCAGGGCAAGGCGTTTGTATTGCTTGATGGGCTGGATGAGGTGATCGATCCGCGCAAGCGCAAGTTCATCTGCGATGCCATCGTGGCGTATGCAAAGCGCTACAGCGCCGACAATCGCTATCTGGTCACCTGCCGCACCCGCTCATATCGGGCGGCATCGGATGATGACCGAGCGGTGTATCACCGTCTGCCACAGAAACAATTTCCAGAGGCCCAATTGGCCGATTTTGACGATGACCAAATTAAGCACTTTATCGAGGCTTGGCACGCCGAGCTGGCCCGACAAGAAGACGAGACCGGCATCGCCGAACTGACCCGCAAATGCGACCGCCTGGTCACGGAAATCCCGCAACGCCGCCATTTGCGCGAGCTGGCCGGCAATCCGTTGCTGCTGACGCTGATGGCTTGGATTCACACCTTTACCGGCGAACTGCCCCAGAAGCGGGCCAGCTTCTACGAACGGGCCACCCAGTTCTTGCTGTGGGAGTGGGACCAGCAGAAACGCGATACCGACCCATTATTGTTGAGCCTAGCCCGCGACCCGACTGTAGAGGACGGCGTGAAGGGCATTGAGCGGGCCTTGTGGAAGGTGCAATACCCCCGCCCCCACAGCCAGAGCCGGTGGAAGGCCCCGCGCAACGCGTGGGTTGCGGCCGGATTGCCGTGGAGTGTTCCGGCGACGAGCGTCGACCGCCAATGCGGTTCG
>JANMVQ010000121.1:0-24556 GCA_031392845.1 Chloroflexota bacterium | reverse complement strand
AAAAAAACTTGGCGTGAGTTTTTACGCCTTTGTCCATGACCGCATTTCAAAACTGGGACTTATTCCGCCTTTGGCCGATATCATTCGTGCTCAAGCTGCCCCTGCTTGATCCCGTTTCCCCCCTTTTTTTGAGAAGATACGCCTCTAACCCATAAACACAGTCATGGCAAACAAAAAAGAGAAGCAAGACAAGGCAGAAATCGACCCGACAACCGCTTTCAAACGCTTGGGCGACTGGCTGGCGCAGCAGATGGGCAAATACACCTCATCGGCACAACTGTCCAAAGTCGCGCCCGCGCTTCTGGATGCCGGCATGGCAGTGACCTCGGTCGGGGCCATCGCCCTGCCGATTGCGTTGACCATGGCCACGCTGGCCGGCACGCCCGACGCCAGCGCGCTCACGGCGGCCATGGGCAGCCTAGGGGCCAACTTTGTCTCGGATTGGGTGTTGCGCAAACGGGATGAGGCCCGCCGCTGGAGCGAGGCTAACCTGCGGCGCGAGGTCGAAGCGCTGGCCCCGACCGTGGCCCTGCAACTGACCGACCAGAGGCTGGGCGCGATCTTGGAACAGCTCAACGCACTGACGGCCTGGCTAACAGCCCTGCCGGATGCGCGCCAGCGCGAAAATCTACTGCGCCAGGCCGCCGCAAGCGCTGTGTTCTCGCGCGAACAGATTCAAACGGCCAGCCGGACGTTTAGCATCAGCGCCGGGCGCGACATCATCGACAGCGTGATCATCAACGCCGAGCGGGTGGAGAATGTCACCATCAAAAAAGGCGGCAGCGAACGCAATTTGCGGCATGCCATCCAGCCGTATAAGGATGAACTGCTGCGGCGCTTAAAACCGCTGGCGGTGGGTAGCCTCGTCGCCGGGCATGGCGGCGATCTGGCGCTGGCCGAAGTCTATACCCCGGTCTACACACCGATGAGGCGAGCGACGGTGGAACAGCCGCCGGGTGGGGACGACAAAAGCCAAGCCGAGGCACGCCAGATCCGCCCCGAACCGCTCGGCATCCTGGGCGCGTTACGCCTGACGCTGGACCGACAGCGTTCGAACACGGGCGAAAACAAGGACACCGAAGCGTCCGAAGAAGCGCTTGCACTCCCAGAGCGCCTCTCGCTGATCCAGGCCTTGAACAACACCCCACGCGCAGTGATTCTGGGCGGGGCGGGCACCGGCAAATCGACCGTGTTGAACTATCTGGCGCTGGGCCTGTGCGGCAAAGTGCATGACGAGGCCTTTGCCCAGGAATGGACGCATCGCGCCATGCTGCCGATCACCATCACTCTGCGCCGCTTTGCCCGTTATTTGCGCGAGCAACGGGCCAAACCCGGCCCGGAAGGCGAAAAAGCGCGCCAAGACCCGGCCACCGTGCTGATGCGCTATATCCGCGAGCATGAGTATGAGGGCATGGCGCACGTTGCGCCCGATTTGGCCGACCACCTAAACGAGGTGCTGCAACAGCATGGCGCGGTCTGGCTGCTGGATGGGCTGGACGAGGTGAACGCTATTCTGCGCCCGTTTGTACATGAGGCCATCACCACGCTGGTGGGGCGCTACCCGCGCTGCCGCTTTGTGCTCACCTGTCGGACGTATTCCTACGCGCTCGAGTACCAGAAGCTCGCGCTGTCGGCGACCCAACCGCCGGCCTTTGCCGAGTTGCTGGTGCTGCCGTTTGACGATGAACAAATCGGCATTTTTGTCGGGCGCTGGTATGAGGAAGTCCGCCACAAGCGCAACAAACCCAATTACCAGGCGCGGGCCGAGAAGCTGGCCCAGGCCATCACCCAAAAACGCTATCTGCGGCGGCTGGCCGACAACCCGCTGCTGCTCTATCTGATGGCCGATCTGCACAGCACGACCAATGCCGATCTGCCCGAAGATCGCTGGAAGCTGTTGGCCGATTCGCTGGACATGCTGCTGTTCCGCTGGCAGCGCAGCAAATATGACCAGTTCAAAGACCGCGACGAGGATGTGCAACAGGAAGAGCGCATCCGGGCGGCCCTGGAGCGCAACAGCCACGATCAAGTCATCGAGAAGCTCAGCCGGCTGGCGCTGGAGGTGCACCGCGAGGGCGCGCTGGCGAACGCCGACAGCACCGCCGACATCCCGGAGGCCAAGCTGATGGCCGCAGTGCGCGGGTTGATCGAAGGGTTCAATCTGGACGACGACGACCTGAAAGACTATTTGCGCGACCGGGCCAGCCTGCTCATCGACGATGGCGAGATCGGCCACGACACGCATGTGTATCGCTTCCCGCACCGTATCTTTCAGGAGTATCTGGCCGCGATTGCCATCCGCAACAGCTACCGCAAGATCGTGCCGTTGCTGGACGCGGACTTTGCCCGCTGGCGCGAGGTGTATGCGCTGAATGCGCTGATGCAGAGCAACGAGTTGGGCACCGCCCTGTGCGTTAACCAGATCTGCCCCTTGGAGATTGTGCCGCAGACCGCGGCGGCCTGGCAGCGGGTCTTGCTGGCCGGTGAAATCTGGTTGGATAAGAAGGTGAGCGCGGAAACCCAGGCCGAGATCGACGAGGTGCGCGAGAGCATCGACCATGTGCGCGCCATGCTGACCCAAGCCCTGGCCCAGACCGAGATGTTGCCCGCGCCGCAGCGGGCCGAGGCCGGGCGATGGCAACGCATCCCGGTCGGCCCTTTCAGCATGGGTAATGACGACGAAGTCGATGACTTGAGCTACGACGACGAACGTCCGCGCCACACCCAGCACATCCAACATGACTACGCCATCAGCCGCTTCCCGATCACCAATGCGCAGTTTGACGAGTTCGTCAAAGACAACGGCTATGTGCGGGCCGAGTTCTGGGGCGCAGCGATTGCACCTGGGTGCTGGGAGTCGGGGAAGGTTCGCGACTACACGGATACATTACGCGAGTGCCCAGAGAACTATGGCGAGCCATTCAACCTGCCCAATCATCCGGTGGTGGGCATCACCTGGTATGAGGCGGTGGCGTTTTGTGAGTGGATGACCGAGAAATTAAAAATTAACGCAAAGCGTGCAGAATTAAAAAAGGGGATCGCGGCGCGGGTGGGGGTTGATCCGACGCGTGAGTGGACTGTGGCGTTGCCGAGCGAGGCGGAATGGGAGCGGGCGGCGCGCGGCAGCGATGCGTGGCGCTACCCGTGGGGCCAGGAGCCCAACCCGAACCGCGCCAACTATTACGAGACCGGCATCGGCAGCACCAGCGCGGTGGGCTGCTTCCCCAACGGCCAGAACCCACTCACCGGGTGCGAGGACGGGTGCGAGGAGATGAGTGGCAATGTCTGGGAGTGGACCCGCAGCCTGTGGGTGAAGAATTACGAAGGCTACGACCACGCCGAGGACAACCGCATCGACGGTAGCGAGGAGCGTCGCGTGGTGCGGGGCGGTGCATGGAGCCACGATGATAGTAACGTGCGCGTGGCGATTCGCAATTGGAACTCTCCCTCTGACCGTGACTTCAATCGGGGTTTGCGGGTGGTGCTTTTCCGCCCCTGTTTGACCATCTCGGCGCGCGCGTGTATAGACCCTTCGGGTGGCGCAGAACGGTTTCAGGCATAGGCGCTTCATGCGCCACCCGAAGAGTCTATACGGTTACGCTACATCGCCACCCAACGTATATTTGCGACTGGATATCATCACGCCATGTCGAAGCCGGAGCCGCTACAGCCCGAAGGCTACTATCACATCTACAACCGGGATGTGAATCGCTGCAACCTGTTTACCCAACCCAGTGATTACGAGCTGTTCTTGAAGCTGTATACCCGCTACATCGACCCAATTGCCAAGACCTTCGCCTATTGTTTGATGCGCAACCATTTTCATCTGTTTGTCCGCCTCAAGCCCAGCCAGCCCGACAACGAGTTCCCAGACGTAGCGATCCCCTCGCCCAGCCAGTCGTTCTCGAACCTATTCAACGCTTACGCCAAGACGATCAACCCAAAACATCACCGGACGGGGAGCTTGTTCGAACATCCTTTTCATCGTATCCCCGTGACGACAGATGAGTACTTTACCGAGTTGGTTCGCTACATCCATCTCAACCCGCAAAAGCACGGCTTTGTCAAGGATTTCCGCGAGTGGCCCTATTCATCGTACGGTGCATTCTTGACCGAACGACCAACGCGGGTGCAGCGTGGGCAAGTGCTGGCGTGGTTTCACGATCTGAATTACTTTATTCAAGCACACACTCATCCGCTGGATGCTAATCGGATTCCTGGCGCAAGCGATGATGACTGGATGGAGTAGCGTTGTAACCGTATAGACCCTTCGGGTGGCGCATGAAGAGCCTATGCCTACGAAAACCGTCCTGCGCCACCCGAAGGGTCTATACTCGCGCACGCCCACTCCAACCGTAGAAGTTCCACTCACCGCTTCCTAGCTGGTGTCTTTCACGTTCATATCGAAGCGGGTCTGGGAGTGACACCCCACCCTTGCGGAATGCGTTCACACGGTTGGAGAACGCGTCCGCACAGTCTGGGGACGCGTTCACACGGCTGCGGAATACCTTCACACGATGTGGGAATGTATCCGCACGGTTTGGGAACGCGCTCACACGACTGCGGAACGGATTCGCACCATGCCGGATTGCATTCTCACAATGGCTGGTGCCATCCGCACGATATGATAAAACTGGCTTTACGGAGAAAACTATGCGCTCAGGAAAAGATTCTTTCGAAGAACAGTATCAGGACGTGCTGCAAAACATCGAGTTTGCCCTAGTCAGCACCTACGAAGAATACCCGGATATGATCGACGCCGATGCCGGCAACGCCATCTCAGGATTAATCAGGCTTTATCAGGCCGAGCAGCGCGGGCGCAACGCACCCGATATACGGCTGAACCCGACGGCAAAGCAAGCGTCCGAGCGTGTGCATGGGGTATGCGAATGGCGCTTGGGGCGCAGGGTCATGGGTAAGGATAAAGAGAAAGTCAAGAGCGGAGATGTCAAGTCCGTCGATGAAATCGTGTTGTGCCTAAAGCGGATTCAGAAGTCGATCGAGACCTGGAACCGGGATGGCGGGCGACGCGGGTATTACAACTTCGTCAGCCAGTTTGTGGGATAGAGACGTTCATCTCGCCCGAATCGGCGCTCGCCTTGCGACAAAAATGGCGGCGACGACGACCAAGGCAGCGATGATCATCAGCGGGGTGATGTGCTCGCCCAACAGCAGGCCCGACCAAAGTATCGTTAGAAAGGCTTGAATCAATTGCACTTGGCTGACCCGCGCGATGCCGCCCATCGCCAAGCCGCGATACCAGGCGAAGAAGCCGAGGAACATGCTAAACACGCCCAGATAGCCGAATGCCAGCCACGCATTGATGGACGGCGCAGGGGCGTTATGACCAGCCGACCAGATCACCGGGATCAGCAAGATGGGCGCCGAGATCACATTGGCCCAGCAAATCGTCTGCCAACTGCCGATATGTTTGGACATACGCGCGCCCGACACATAGCCGATTGATCCCAGCGCGACCGCGCCCAGCATAGCCAGATCGCCGGTTTCGATATGGCTGCCGCTGGTGAGCAGTACATAAATAATCACCGTGAAGCTGCCGATGATCGCCGCCACCCAGAACAACGGTGAAGGGCGCTCGTGCGAGACAATTGCGCCCAAGATCGCAGTCGCCAGTGGCATGAGCGCATTCACGATGGCCCCATGCGCTGCTGGCACATAACGCAACGCAAACGCCGAGAACAGTGGAAACCCGACCACTACGCCCAGCGCCACAATCGCCAACCGGCCAAACTGTTGGCGGGTCGGCACCGGCTGACGCGTGACGATAAGCACAATCGCCGACAGCGTGGCAGCGATCATCGCGCGGCCCAGCCCAACAAACGTCGGATCGAGTTCTTTGACTGCCACCCGGGTAAACGGCAGTGAGAAGCTGAAGATAAATACGCCGATAAAGCCAAACAGGTAGCCGAGGGTTTCAGAGGAGGCAGTAAGTTTGGGGACGGGATTCGTGGTCGTGGTCGCGGGTTGCATTGATGCTAACGATAACAGTCATCCTACCGCCCCGCAACAACCACTTGTATTCAATCGGGAGTGCCACTTCGCCGAGTCAACACACTCGCTACAAACCCGCGTTCGGCATCAGACAACGTTGTGCGGGGCGGTTTGCCGTAATCGATCAGCAAGTCATAAGCACCGTTGTCATAGCAGCGCCCAAACACGGCCTGCAAATCCAGCGTGACATCGGCGTGTTCCGGCTTGAGGGGGATTCGAAAATGGGGTAAGCGATCTGCCAAGCGAATCGGATACAGCTCGTAGCGCTCGCGGTGGCTCTGGGCTCGATTCACCGAGACGACATAGCGATAGTCCAGCAGCGCGCCGGTTGTCCGGTCGTGCATCTCAGGTGTCACGCGCTCGCCTTCGGCCAACAGGTCGATCTCGACCAAATGCGCGGTGCTGTTCAATACTTCTTCACGCTTCTGCTGGTAATGCGCCCAGCCATTGCGATCCTGTTTGTTGGTCGGGCTCAGCACTTCGATTACGGTGACTACCTCGCCGGTGTGCGGCACAATGATCTCCATAAACGGTTCGCGCACCGGGTCATCCGGCACGATCAGCACATACGGCTCAACCACCGGCGACGCCACGGCATATTCCGCCCGCGCCTCGCGCAGAGGCGGCTTTATGATGGTGACATCGGGGATGATATGCCGCTCTGAAGAAGCCACGTACATACGCTCATCCACCTGCGCCACATAGTGTGGGCGCAGTTTTTGTTGCAACATCTCACGGCCATAATTGATGATGGCCTGATGCAAATCGCGCCAACGCGCCGGATCTTCCAGATAAGGATCCATCCCTGGGAAAGGGCTTGGCATTGTGTCACTCCTATGCTAACGACTATACCGGATCAGAGTTCAAGGAGTTCGTAAAGTTCAGAAGGTTCAGAAGGTTCATAAGGTTCTGAACGTTCAGAACCTTATGAACTTTCCGAACCTTCCCCAACCTTCCCCAACCTTCCGAACCTTCGAACGTTACAAACCCAACCCATACTCATCAACGATCGGTTTCACCCGCGCCAAAAACGCATCCACCTTCATCGCTTTCAGGTCTTCGCCAGTGCGCAGGCGCACGGCCACGCTGTCGTCGGCCTGCTCTTTGTCGCCGATCACCAACATATACGGGATTTTCATCTTCTGCGCCACCCGAATCTTGTTCTGCATCCGGTCCGTGCCATCGTCGACTTTGGCGCGGATGTCCGCGGCCATCATGCGCTTCTGCACTTGCTTGGCGAACTCGATGTGCCGGTCGGCAATCGGGATAATCGCTACCTGCTGTGGGGCCAGCCAGACTGGGAAGTTGCCAGCAAAGTGCTCGATCAAAAAGCCAATCAAGCGCTCGTGGGTGCTGAGCGGGGCGCGGTGCAGGCATAGTGGCGTCTGCTCTGCCCCATTTTTGTCGATGTAGGTTAGATTGAAGCGCGGCGGCACGGCGAAGTCCACCTGATTGGTCGCTAACGAGAACTCGCGCCCAATTGCACTGTAAACCTGCACGTCGATCTTGGGGCCGTAGAACGCGGCCTCATTCTCACGCTCGAAGAACGGCACATTGCCGTTACGCATGGCATTCCGCACCATCGCCTCAGTCTTCAACCACATCTCTGGGTTATCCACATACTTCTTACCCAACCCCTCGGCGCTGTGCAGGCTCAGACGCATCTGGTAATCCTTGATGTCAAAGATTTTGAAGTACTTCAGATAAAGCTGCACGACATTCATAAACTCGCCCTCAAATTGTTCCATTGTGCAGTAGATATGCGCGTCGTTCATCTGCATGCTGCGCACCCGCATCAGGCCAAATAATTCGCCTGATTGCTCAAAGCGATAGCAGGTGCCGTATTCGGCAAACCGCACTGGCATATCGCGGTAGCTGCGCTGCTTGGCAGCGAACAATTTATGATGGAACGGACAGTTCATCGGCTTCATGTAGTACTTGATGCCATCTTCCAGTTCCATCGGCGGATACATGCTCTCGGCGTAATAAGGCAAGTGGCCGCTGCGCAAGAACAAGTCCTCCTTTGACAGATGGGGCGTCTTAACCCGTTCGTAACCGGCTTCCGATTCCATCTTCTTGGCCAGGCGCTCCAACTCTTCGATCATGACCGCGCCATTCGGCTGCCACAGGGGCAAGCCCGGGCCCACTTCGTCGTCGAAGATGAAGATTTCCATCTCTGCACCCAGCTTGCGGTGGTCGCGCTTCTTGGCTTCCTCTTGTAAGTTCAGAAAGTTCTCAAGTTCTGAAGGTTGGGCAAAGCCCAACCCGTAGATGCGTTGCAGCATCGGGTTCTTCTCATCGCCGCGCCAATAGGCCCCGCTGCTCTGGCTGATCTTGAACGCGTCTGGGTTGATCTCGCGCGTGTTTGCCACATGCGGGCCGCGGCACAGGTCGGTGAAATTGTCTTGGGTGTAGAGGGAGATGATGGGTTTCGAAAGTTTTGAAGGTGCGGAAGGTTGAGAAAGGTCCGAACCTTCCGAACTTGCTGAACTTTCTGAACCTTCCGAACCCGATTTCTCCCCATACTCATCCGCTCCACCGGCTAGCCCGTCGATCAACTCCAGCTTGAAGGGATTGTCCTTGAACAATACACGCGCTTCAGCAGCGCTGACTTCGCAGCGCTCAAAGCCAATGTTTTTCTGCACAATTTCTTTCATACGACCCTCGATTTTCTGCAAGTCTTCGGGTGTAAAGGGCTTGGGCACGGCGAAGTCGTAATACCAGCCGTTGTCCACCGGCGGCCCAATCGTGGGCTTGGCCTCAGGGAAGAACTCCAGCACCGCTTCCGCCATGATGTGGGCCAACGAGTGGCGCACCTTATAGAGCTGGGCCGGCATGGTTTTGCCTTTGCCGTAGGCGATCAGTTCGGAGTCTTGAGCGCTGAGGGCTGAGTTTGACGTTTGACGTTTGACGTTTGACTCCTCCGCACCCTGCGCAATGTTCTCCAGCCTCGGTTTGGCCACCCGCACGTAATCATCCTTCTTCAAGGCCATAGACTGATCTAGTTTGGCAGCGTTGAAGTAGATCTCGTCATAGGCCAACAGGCTGGGGTCAGCGATCAACTCCAGCTCTGGGTTGAAGCTGAACGGCAGCACCGTGCCCGCGACGGAACCCGCCAATTGTTCGGCAATTTCCGTAGCCGCAAAGCCCACATACTCGGCCTTATACAGCGCTTTAATGGCAGCGGTGTTCAGGCGGGCATCGCCTGGAACGACCGCCAATATATAGCGCTTATCCTTCTTGCCCAGCTTAACCATGACAATAATGCACTTGGCCGCCTGCGCCAGCAGATTGCCGCGCATCTGCGAGACGATCTCCGTGCGTCCTTCCGCTGCATGGTCAATCAATCGATAACGCGCCCCACCTTCATTCAGCAGCGCGATCAGCTTGTCATAGGTTTGTTGTTGCACTTGTGCTTCCATTTTGAATCTCTCCTTCACACGATTTCCTCTCGCAAAATTCATCGCGAGCAAAGTCTTCTTTTTAATTCTTAATTCTTAATTCCAGATCTTCGCCATCGCCCGCACTGGAAACGTCCCCACCCCTTTGAACTTGGGCGGCAGGGCGGTAAACGCAAAGCCGGTGTCTGGCAATTGATCTAAATTGCACAGATGCTCCACAATGGCGACGCTACCGCCCAGCAGCCGGGTATGAACTGGACGGGCTTTACCGCGCGTATCATCGATGTTGTGCGAATCGATGCCGACGATCTTGGCACCATTCGACCACAAATACTCGGCAGCATTGGCCGTTAGAAATGGGTGTTCGGTGAAGTAACGGTCATTGCCAAAATGGGTCGCCCAATCAGTATGAACCAAAATGGCTTTGCCCTGAATGTCTTTTCCAAAGAAAGCATCTGCGTCGACTGCCAGCCCATTTCGATAGTCAGCCCGAATCACTAGGCCCTCCACATCCACAATTGCGTCGAGCGCGATCTCAGAAGTGTCTTTGCCATCGGCAAACCGATGAAACGGGAAGTCGATATACGTGCCGGTGTTGGTGACCATCTCGATCCGTCCAATCTGAAACTCGGTCCCCGGCGCGTAGTTGGCCCGCGAGGCCGCACGGCTTAGATAGTCGCTGATTTTGGGTGCGGGCAAGCCCTTATACGTCACCAGCCCATCAAAAACGGTTTGACTTAAATCCACATATCGACTCATGATTCATCTCCGGAAAAATACAAACGCCTCTGGCCCACATTGGGGCGAGAGGCGTCTCGCGGTTCCACCCAAATCTAGAGGAGTTGAGTCATTGAGTATGGATCATTTGGCCATTAATCGCTCAATGACCCAATCATCCAATGACTCAATTCCCAAGTCTCTAATCTCTTTCTTCGCTGTAACGGGCGTGCCCGGCGGACCTTGCTGGCTCGGTTCGCGCTCACGGGTGGTTAACAGGGGGCTGGCACATGGTCGCACTTTCACCTTTGGCTACGACCTCGCTAGTTTGGCAACTTGCCCTGCGTGTCCCGATCAATGCTTTGTGTTTTTATAGACTAACAGAGTTAATTTTACCTTAAATTTCGAATGTGCACCCATTGGTGAAAATATTCTGCACAGCCGCTGGCAGCTTGGTGGGACTTACTTTAGGCCAAACAGGTGCACAAATCCGCAAGAAGTAAAGACAAACCTAAACTTTGGTCTGATTTTTAGCAGTCCAAATGGTGTAACAATGTCGATAGTCTTTCAAGTCTTGATAAGGGTCATTCAACATAACATGTTGATTCCGGCATGAACGTTATTGCATCATACTTTGCATCCCCAAATTTCCCGGACGATCCCAACAAAACCCGTGTCGCACAATTGCTGCACAGAGTTTTCATCATCGGCATTGTTATATGTCTCGGTTGCATCCCAGTATTAGCACCCGTGGTGCCCTCGTTCCAAAAGATGGTGTTGGTCAATGTGGCAGTAACCTGTTGCTGCTTTGTATTGATACGCATGAATAAGCGCGGACATGTGCGGGCTGCGGGTCTCAGCATATTGCTTATTTTGTTAATCACTGTCTTTATTGACAGCCTCTCGCCCGAGCAACCCCTTAGCCCAGCTGTTGTTGCACTCTTTTTGATCATGACTTATGCCGGGTTCGCTTTTGGCGTGCGCGGATTGATCGCTTCTGCCACGCTGAACAGCCTCGTGCTGATCGTTCTATTGCAAATTCATCTCGGTAGACACCTAGCCCCACAAGAACAGCAAAACCTGCTCTATCAATACAGCATCCAGATTTTCTTTATGTGGATTGCCTGTGGAACATTCACTATCACAGTGCGCTATTTGCAACAAACCCAGCAATCCTTACGCGAACGCGAAGCTGATCTTGCCCAACGCAACCAACGTCTTGAGCAGGAAGTGCACGAGCGCCGCCAGATCACTGGGGAATTGGCAGAACGCACCCAAGAACTGAGCAAGCTGCTTGAGGTCACCCAAACGATCGGTCTACGTTTGGATTTGCAATCACTGCATGCCGTGCTATTTGAAAAGCTAAAAGAGGTGGTGTATTACGATGGCGTGCTTATCTCCGAATTCATTGACCAATACAACCTACGCGCACTGAGTTGTGCGGGTGACATCAATCCCAGCCTGATCGGGCACGTGGCGCTGACAGACATTGAGCAGGATGATTATTTACGCGACTTGATCAATAACCGCAAGCCCATCATCGTCCCGGATATTTATGTCGATACGGCTTATGCCCGCGCGTTTCATCAGCGTCTAAAGCGCAATAATCAAACCATCACCAGTCACATCCGCTGCATCATGGTTGTGCCCCTCGTAGTACGCGACAAGTTGATTGGCGCGATGCGCTTGATGAATAGCCAAGTCAATGGCTACGACGCCCACGATGCCACGTTGGCGCTGGCGTTCGCGAACCAGGCCGCCATGCTGATCGAATCGACGCGCGCACATCAGGAAGACATCAAAGCTGCGGCATTGAGAGAGCGTACCCGCATTGCCCGCGAGTTGCACGATTCTGTCTCGCAGGCGCTGTTTGGGATTGTCTTGGGAGTGCGCACGTCGCTACACCACCATCAATCTCAAAAGGACCCTAGCAGCCTGTCGGAGAAGCCACTGAAAAGCCAAATGGGACGCGGACGCTTTGCGCACTGATTTTCGCGGATTTTTTTATAAATGTCTGCTTCAAATCCGCGTTTATCCTGAAAATCCGCGTCCTATGTTCCTTTCTCCGACAGGCTGCTAGCACGGCGTTGAACTACGCACTAACGCTATCCGAGGCCGCCCTAGCCGAAATCCGCGCTCTTATTTTCGAACTGCGCCCGGAATACCTGGAGAAAGAAGGCTTGATCGCGGCCTCTGAATACCTTAGGTTTTCCGCGAATCACGCTAATTCTCGCGAATTTATTAGCGCAGATTCGCGTGATTCGCGGAAAACAGCAAAAAGCTAATAGATAAATCAATTAAAGGTGGCACTTATTCGCCCGAAAATGGGCATGGAATTCATGCCATCTCATTTTGGTTTGTCTATAAGGTAATCGGTCGCGGCCTTTAGAAAACAGGCCCAATCGCTAATGATGCGCCACCAATTGGACGTCCACATGTGCCTAACCGATGACGAGCCACGACTCTCATTGGCGGCCAAAGAGGCGATCTATCGGATTGGGCTCGAGGCGCTGCAAAACACCCTCAAGCACGCGCAGGCTACCCGCATTGAACTCAAAATGATGACTGAGCGACAGACATTTGTGCTGGAGGTCAGCGACAACGGCAAGGGCTTTGATCCGACCCAAGTTTTCCAGGGCCACTTTGGGCTGAGCACCATGCGCGAACGGGCCGAACAATTTGGGGCCACGGTGCGGATTGAGAGCCAGATTGGGTGCGGCACGCAATTATTGGTGCGGGTGCCGATCGGATAAAGGTGTAGGCTTGCTACGACAGCCATACGCCACCCACGCCGCACTCAGCGCCACTGCGCTGCCCAATGCAAAGACAATCGGCTGCGGCACGCCTAAGCCCACCAGACTCACCCCAATAAACGGCGCAATCAATCCACGCGCACCGATAACGGTGGATTGGGCCGCAGCGTATTCCTGGGTGTGGTCGGGGTCGGCCAACTCCAGACAAGTGCTGGTGAGCGAGATATCCGCGCCAGCCGATACCAAACCCAACCCCATCGCGGCGGGCAGCAACATCCAACCGCTCGTGGCAAAAGCATATGTCAAGGGTGCAATGGCTTGACAGACAAACGTCAACACTGTGCAAGGGACGCCGCCGAAGCGGTCGATCAGCCGTCCCCACACTAGGTAGCCCAGCACCCAAGTCAGCGATTGCACCGTCCCCAGCAAGCCAATATCTGTATACGACATGTGTAACTGGTGCACCTGCACATTTGGGAAGAGCGGGGTGACGGATAACCCAGCCAGCCCAAACAACACAATCGATAACGCATAGCGCAAAAACCGTCGATCCTTCAAGACCAGCCGCATGGCCGATATTGGGCTGGGGCTAGGCGCAAGTTGAGGTGATGGGTTGGGCGTTGACTGCCTGAGCGACGCCGATGGGGGCGCAATGACTTTCAGCCGTACAAAGAACAATCCAGCCAGCGCCCCAGAAATCCCAGCGATGGCAAAAACAACGCCGTAGCCAAATACATCCAGGGCGCGTCCCGCTAACGGCGTCACCACCAGAATCACAATCGCCATCCCCAGCCGAATCAGCGCCAAAATTTTGCCTCGGTGGGCCAACGGATAGATGCTCTGCAGAATACGGGTATAGGCCGGGTTGGGCACAATTTCCAACAACCAGAAAACCCCAGTCAGCACCAGAAAAGAAACCGACCCCGATGCCAACCCCAGAAATGCAAAAACAATCCGACCGATCGTCCAACTCACCGTAGCAAAAGTCTTGGCGGGCAAACGCCGCAGAAAGACCAGGCTCATGCTGCTGAAAATATGCCCGATATAACTAAGCGAGAGATAGATGGAAACCAACGTGACCGATCCACCAAGCCGGGTCAGCACCACCGGAACAAATAGCAACACCGCAAAGAACACGCCGTAAAATAATGCCGTAATAATTTCGACACGCATATTTGAGCGAACAGCTAGCTCGAGCGGGCCAGCCAGACGTGTTTCAAGGGAGTACAGGCGGTGGCGCAGCATATTCACGGCAAACTTTTGTGCAGCAATCGCACAGGTTATACCCTGAACCCAACGAAAATGTTAGCAAAGCTGCTCGAAAGGTTGATTTTGATCAAGCGACAATTTGCAAGACTTATCGGGCCTGATTACGGGTCGATCGGATTGAGCTAGAAGATTGGGCTAGAAGCGTTACGCCTCCCCGTCTTGAAACTCGGCAATCAAATCGCGCTGACGATTGATATTGGCTTGGGCTTGCACCCTGCGCTGTTGTTTTTGCCAGGTCTGCCGGGCGTAAATACCCAGCATCAGCAGCATCGGCACAGCCACCACAAAGAGCAAATATCCGCCTAGGTCAAATAATGGCACAGCGCGGGCACGATCCAAGTTCAACAACAATAGGGTGAGCGACAGCCACACTGTCGCCATGTTGGGCAGCGTGTCGCCGGAGTGCAGCAGTTTCATGCCAGATGAGCGCACTCGCGTAAACGGCCAAAACAAATTGGAACCCATATGGCCAAGCTGATCTTCAAGCACATGCACACAATATCCAAGCGCGGCCACACAACCCATCCGTGCGTCGAACAGCAGCCCCAACCCTAACCCAAGCGCCAGACCCAGCAACAACGAGTGCGACCAAGCCCGATGCCAAGCCAAAAATTCAATCGCTACTGGCGCATCGGGCGTGGCACGACTTAATTTGAAAGAAGGGCCGCCCAGTTCAATGACATCAAACATGCCGTCATAGGTGTAATCAAGCGCGTCGGTTTGGGCGATGGCGTCGCGTCCATTCATGTTCACCACGATCTGGCTGCCGAGCGGATCAAAACGCACACCATATAACACCCAATCCAGCGCGCTGCGTTGGGCTGGATGTAGCTGCACCACGCGTGGATGGTCAGGCGTCGTTAAACGAATTTGCTCTGCCAGTGCATCGGCAATTGCTTGGGGATCCGGCTGCACAATCGAAGGAACAATATCTGCATCGCGCTGTTCGAGGAAACGCGCAAACTTAAAATCCAGCCAATCGGGGAGCATGGCGCACGCGCCAGCCAAAGCAATCAATAAAGAACCATGTGCTGCATCGAATGAAACCGACGGAACAAACGACGCAGCACACAGCCCACTTGCAAAATGCGAAATCCCTTTCATGTAATCAAACGTCTTTCAAGTATTAACTCAGCTCAAGCAACTTTAACCAAACAAGGAAATCAGCATCTTATCCGCCCCCCGCTCCCCCAAAGATGCCCACCCCCTGACCACCTTCGGGAGAGCCGGATGTGCTTACTATAGGGACAGACTGCGCCACGATCCACCATCTATGGGCTGATTGACTGGCGAACCTTGTAGGGAGATGCTTCTACATCTTCAGTCGGCACTAACGCCAAACGAACACGGTGAATTGATCGATTTCGGCTATTTGTTGCAGTTGTTGTTGCTGCGCCAGCTGTACTGCAATATCTGGCCATTTGGGCGCTTGAATACCATCGAAGGCAGTCCGATTGACGATGATGTATCGCAAGTCCATTTGGCGCAGCGCGACCAACGATGCGGCATCGGGGAACTGGTGTGTGGCTTGGGCAAACTGGCGAAATTCAGCCGGTAGATGGGTAGGATGGTTATACGCCGGCATAGCCCGTGCATGATTTAAGGAGCCGTACATGTCGTCGTAGTTGCTGGCCCCGGCGGGCAGCATGGCGACTGCCCCAGGCACTGGTTGTTGCGCTAGCCAGATATCAATGGCGCGTGGGCGCAAGGTGAAGTGCACAATACGCCCGGGTGCTACATCCAAACACAACAGCGCCAAACACAACAGCCCCATCCCGCGTGAACGCGACCACACCCATCCCGCCCCCACCCCCGCCAGTGCCGATACGAAAAACACCGTGATGATCCCAAAGCGCGACCAAGTACGCATGAAGGAAATGCCCGGCAGATGTGCCAAATAATAAGTGGGTAACCAAACCGGCTGCGTAGGTTGCAAGGCGTGGTTTTCCATGCCCACGTGCAGGTCGGTGCCAAGCGCCAAAATCAATGCGAATAGCGCGACACCTGCCCAGCGCCATAAACCGCGGCTGGGGTTAGCAACGCCAGAATGATCAAGTGGTGAACTTGGCGGGTGTGGATGCGGGTGTGGATATTGACGGCGATAAACGAGACCGAGCAGCGCCAGACCCAACGCGATCAACCCGACATATAGGGTGTGTTCGATCCAAGTAGCTCGTGGATAGAGCTGCTCCATGACGCTACCCCATAATGGATGCAAGCGCGATGGCATGATGAAATCGAGTGGGTTAGCCGACCAGATGCGGGTCTCCTCTAGGTTATAGCCGATATAAGCCCCTTCACGGGCAGTTAACAAATACGGCCAGGCGCTCAGCAGCCCGCCCGCCCCGATGGCCAGCGCCCATTGCCAACCCCGCTGCACATAAGCCCGCCACGGTAACCCGGACAACAAGGCATACGCCGCACCAGTAATAGCACAAATGACCAAGTAATACTGCGACATCGCGCCCACCAGCGCTGTCGCGCCAGCCAATGGCAGCCATAAGCCAACTGCGCTTCTCCTCACACCCGCGATAGCGTTATCTAGAGCCCAGAAAAACAGCGGAATAAATTGAGTGGAGATCAACTGCAAATGCCCGTAGCTGTGCACGATGCGATAGGGCGAGAGCAGAAACGACAACCCGGAGACCAACCCCGCAAAACGGCTGCCCGTGACACGATACAACCAGAGATAAGTGAAGTAACCAGAAGCGAAGCTGCTAACAAACAAAATGACGTTGTAGGCCAGGGTGGGTGTAAACAACCAGGCAAACGGCGCCACCAGCACCATGCTGAGAAACGGCGCATCGGTGGCAGGTAGCCACAGCTGACCGGGGTAATTCAGATGGGGGTCGAGCAGCGGGAACTGGCCCGTGCGCAACGCTTCAGCCACCCAGCCGGTCATGTAAACGTATTGCACGTTGTCGCCTGGCCAGCCAATAACATGCCAACGTACAGCCGGCAAGACCGGGTAGATGGACACAGCGGCGGCAATGACAAATATAAGCAACGCCAGCCAATCCCGACGCAGCCAGTGTTGAAAGCGATGATTGAGCACATGTGTCATTGTATCGGCCTGACGACAGACGAGTAATGACAAAACCTGTCAGGTGCGCCCGATAAGTCTGGGCAAGCCATGGTTTCATAGCGCACCTGACAGGTTTGACGTTCAGCCAATCGCCAAATCGTCAATTACTGTATTGACAAGTTTCTGCAAACGATTACAATCCTAGAATCACAGACTGAAATCGTTTACAGGCGGCTTCTTTGGTTCGAAACCCTAATCATGATTCAGTAGTTACCATAAAAGATGTTGCGGTTCGGGCTGGCGTGTCGGTGGCAACTGTCTCGCGGGTGCTGACCGGGAAGGCGCACGTGCGAAGCGTAGTGCGAGAGCGGGTGCAACAAGCCGCAACTGCGCTGAGTTACCGGCCCAACCGCATGGCACGCAATTTTCGCACCCGGCGCAGCCAATTTATCGGATTGATTATTAGCGACATCGAAAACCCGTTCTACACCAGCATGGTGCGGGCGATTGAAGACGCGACCTATGCCGAGCAATACAGTTTGCTCTTGTGCAACTCGGATGAAGATCCGGGCAAAGAGCAGGTGTATATCGAATTTATGCGCGATGAGCATGTGGCAGGTGTGATCGCCTCACCCACCGAAGAAGCGACGACCTCGCTGCAATCGCTGTTGGATGCAGGCATCCCGGTGGTGGCGATTGATCGACGTTCGACCAAAACGCCAGTCGATACGATCTTGCTCGATCATGTGAAGTCCTCACACGAGTTGGCGAAACACTTGATCGAACATGGTCACCGGCGAATTGGGGCCATCATCGGTGTGCCGACCTCAACATCCGGCCACGAGCGCATGAGTGGTTTTCGGCGGGCGCTGGAAGAGGCGGGCATTGCAGTAGACGAGCAGTTGATCCGGGTAGTGAAGCCGACCGAAGAGACCGGCTATGCTGCCGCCAGAGATTTAATGTCGATGGCCCAACCACCAACGGCGTTATTCACCGGCAATAACTTGCTGACAGTTGGAGCGCTCAAGGCGCTGCACACGTTGGGGCTAAGCATCCCCAAGGATGTATCGTTGGTCGGCCACGATGAGCTGCCGTGGATGTCGCTGTTGGCACCGGGCATCACCGTGGCGGCCCAACCGATCTATGAGATGGGCAAACAGGCCGTAGAGATGTTGTTGGCGCGTATCCAAGGCGACAAACAGCCCATCCGTGAGGTACGCTTGGATCCGAGGTTAATTATCAGGCAATCTTGTGCAAAAGTCCTGCCTATAGATATTCAGATTGAAAAGTAGAAATACCGACCTCTCGGGTCTCAGAGACCGGAGAGGTCTATTCCAGAAACAAACCTGAAGACTTACAGTTGAGTTTGGACAGAATCGACAGAATGAGCCAAAATCGTGCGGCATAGTTATCTTTCCTCGTTACGTCCTGACACATCGCAGTTTTATTTCATTGGGTTGGTTCAGTCGATTCTGTCCAAAAACATCAGAAAGACAGACCAGACAGATAAGGAGGTAGATAGCCTATATTTAACCTTTTGAGGTAACCCCTTCCCAAGAAGGCAGCAAATGTCTTCCAGATTAAGCGATCACTTGTGATCACCGGTATGTATTTCCAAGAAGAATGAAATTTATCCGAGGAGAGAAGCAGACCATGAACTTATCAAAAAAACTATTGAGTGTGGCCGTATTTGGCACCGTCGTCCTAAGCGCCTGCGCCCCGCGTGCGGCAGCCCCCGCCGCTGCGCCAGCGGCCCCTGCCGCCGAAGTCCCCAAAGCCACTGAAGCACCCGCCGTCGCGGCCCCTGCCGCCGGTGCGAAGCCCTTCGAAGGTGTGACAATCAATGTCCTGTCCTTCACCGGTCCGCAGATCGCAGAGCCGATGAAGCGCCGGGGTAAAGAGTTTGAAGCCGCGACCGGTGCGAAGTTGATCTACAGTATTGTGCCGTTTTCCGAACTGTATCAGAAGATTTTGAACGACTTCGCCACCGGAACGAACAGTTTCGATGTGGTGGTATTTGCCCCGCAATGGATGGGTGACTACATCGCTCCAGGCTATCTTGAACCGCTGGATGAAATGATCAAGGCGGACAAGAACATCAACTGGGAAGATATCGGCGCGTTCTTCCGTGATTTCTCTGCTACTTATGAGGGCAAGATTTACACGATCCCGCTCGATGGTGACTTCCAGATGGTGTATTACCGCACCGACATCGCCAAGGACCTGGGCCTGTCTGCGCCCAAGACCTGGGAGGATTATCTGGCATTTGCCAAAGCGGTGAAGGCGAAGGGCCTCAAGGCCGATGACGGCAAGGATGTGTATGGCTCGTGCATTGCCAAGAAGAAGAGTGCGCAGAGTTACTGGATGCTCACCTCGGTGGCCTCGGCCTATTTGCAGAGCCAAGGTACCGCGCAGGGTGGTTTCTTTGACACCGAGACACTGAAGCCACTGTACGGCAACAATGCAGGTTTTGCAAAAGCGTTGGAAGTTTACAAGGCAACAACTGAGTTTGGGCCCGCCGACGAGATCAACTTGGACGTGGGTGACACCCGTGGTTTATGGACATCGGGCCGCTGCGCATTAACGATTGACTGGGGTGACATTGGCACGCTAGCCATTGAAGAGGGTAGCAAGGTCAAGGACAAGACTGGCGCGGTGATTCTGCCCGGCAGCAAGCAAGTATTGGACCGCAAGACCGACAAGCTTGCTGATTGCACAGCAGAACTTTGCCCATTTGCGGTTGATGGCGTGAACCATGCCCCATTTGCCGCGTTCGGCGGTTGGTCAGGTTCCATCAACAAAGCCAGCAAGCCCGAGGTGAAGACAGCAGCTTACCAGTATCTGAGCTACGTCAATCAGGCTGCGCAGAGCAATGTGGATGTGACGATTGGTAAGACCGGCTTCAACCCGTATCGCACCAGCCAGTTTAAGGATCAAAGCGCATGGCTAAAGGCGGGGATGAGTGAGCAGGCTGCCAAAGATTATCTTGGCGCTATCGAAGCCAGCTTGAACAGCCCAAACATGGTGTTGGATCTGCGTATTCCGCAGAATCAGCAATATCAGCAGATTGTGCTGGACGGCGCGATTGCCAAATTCCTGGCTGGTGAGGCCGATGCCGCAGCCACAATGAAAGAAATCGAAGATGGCTGGAATGCCAAGACCGAAGAGCTGGGTCGTGATAAACAGCTCGCCGTTTACAAGGCGACGCTGGGTGTGAAGAAGTAGAAAGCAGGAAGCAAGAATCAAGTAAGAGACATGAATTCAGAATGAAGAAAGAAGAGGCGCTTTTGCCTTTTCTTCATTCTGAATTCTCAATTCTTAATTCCAGACCCTGCTATGACCACAAGCAAATCCATCCCGTCTTTTTCTGAACGACTAGAGCGCGCCGCGCCCAGCCTTTTCATTCTGCCCGCTGTGCTGGTGGTGCTGTTTTTGTCGCTATTTCCACTGGTGCTATCGTTATATATCTCTGTCTCAAAAATCACGCTGCAATCTACTGGAGTCAAGTTCGACTTTATCGGGCTGGCCAACTATCGCAAATTTCTGAGTGGCACGGAGCAGAAGGTACTCATTGGCAGTTTGGGTGATCTTTCTGTGTTGGGCTGGCTGATTTTTGGGCTGGCACTGGTAGGGTTAGTCTGGCCCATTGTCGGCTATATCCGTAGGCCCGCTCGCGGCAACAAGCTGGGCGGTCTTTTGGGGAGGGTGATTAATGTCGCGCTGTTCGGCTTGTTGGCATGGTTGATTGTGTCGACGCTGTTTACAGTGGATGGCAAAGGCCGTCCGGGCACTTTGGTCGTGACGTTGCTCTATGTAGCAGTCGGTATCACAATGCAGTATTTGATTGGTTTGGGGCTGGCTCTATTGTGTGTGCAGCAGTTGTCCGGTCGACGCTTTTTCCGGATCGTGTTTTTGCTGCCTATGATGATCACACCCGTTGGTGTGGGCTATCTCTTTCGGATGTTGGCGGATACCTCCAAAGGCCCGTTTGCGTCACTATGGACTGGACTGGGTTTGAAGGACTACAGCTGGGCCAGCAACGCTTGGGGGGCGCGCGGTGCCGTGATGATTGGTGATATCTGGCAATGGACGCCATTTATGTTTATCGTACTAGTGGCGGCATTAGAAGCCATCCCAGTCGAGCCGTATGAAGCGGCACAAGTCGATGGAGCCAGCGGCTGGCAGGTCTTTCGCAATATCACCCTGCCTGCCATTATCCCGGTCAGTGCCACTCTTGTTTTGATTCGGCTAATAGAGTCATTTAAGTTAATCGATTTGCCCAATATATTGACTAACGGCGGTCCTGGCACCGCCACTGAGACGATTACGCTGTATGCCTATCGTATCTGGCGAGCCAATGATTGGGGCGGCAGTGCTGCGCTAGCGTATATCCTGCTATTCTTAGTATCCGTCGTTGCCACCGCCTACGCTAATTTTGTGCGTTCTCGAGTTGAGAGTTAAGATCATTACAGGATCTTTCTCGCCAAGAACACAAAGATCACAAAGAGAGATCGAAGAAAGGTTCGAAGTTTAGGGTGAAAGGTTTAGCTCTATGACTTTGGATGAAATTGCGACAGCAGTTGTTGATATTGCTTACTGGATTCATAAGCACTACGGAGCGGGGCTTTTAGAATCTGCCTATGAGTCTTTGATGATCTATTTGCTAAAGCAACGAGGATTTGCGGTTGAGCGCCAAGTTGCAGTTCCTCTGATTATCAACTGCATCACTCTGGAAGATGTCGCTTATAGAGCTGATCTTATTATCAATGGTCAATTGATGGTCGAACTCAAATCTGTTAGCGAACTGCACAATGCACACAAGAAACAATTGCTCACTTACTTGAAATTGGCCGATAAACGCTTGGGGTTGTTGATCAACTTTGGGGCACCGCTCCTGAAGGGCAACATTGTGCGAATCGCTAATGGTGAGTTGGACTAGTGATTTCTTTGTGATCTTGGTGTTCTTGGTGAGCCAAAAATCTGAAAGGGCTAAAAAGGCGTTGAATATGAAGAGTTTGTTTAAGAAGAAGTCCCATTTCGCGGTATCGCCGGCGGGCGCAGTGTTGTCGTACTTTGTCTTAGGGTTTTGGGCTTTCTTTATTTTGTTCCCGTTGTACTGGCTGCTGACTACATCGTTTAAGCTGCCAGCGGCAGTAAATAGCGGGCCATTCTTCATCCCTTTTGTCGATTTTCAGCCTTCGTTGCATGCATACCAGTACGTGTTCGGCGAAATCTGGGAGGATACCCGCCGCCTGTTCATCAACACGGTCTGCGTGTCGATCATTAGCACCCTTATTTCCGTGACATTGGGATCCACTGCGGCCTATGCTCTCACGCGTTTCACTTACAAACCCAAAGTGGGCACCGTCCTAGTGTTTATCGGTTGTTTGATTTTAGCCGTTGTGTTGTTTGCGCTTGGCGTGCCCACCGCGCTGGCAGTGCTAATAGCACTCGCGATCTTCATCCTTTCGCTCTTTACGATCTCCAAACGCTTTAACCGGAGTTTAGGCAATAGCAACATCGCTTTCTGGCTGATTTCACAGCGCATCATGCCACCGATCGTCAGCATCATCCCCATGTATGTGCTGTTCCTGTCGTTGCAACGCAGCCTGGGCATTAAGCTGCTGGACACATGGGCTGCACTCATCATCACCTACGTGGGCGCAAATCTACCTATTGTGGTCTGGCTGATGCGCGATTATTTTGCCAATATTCCACTTGAAATTGAAGAGAGCGCCTCAATTGATGGTGCATCCAAATTTCGTGTCTTTGCCGAAATTGTGCTGCCACTCAGCACACCCGGCTTAGTGGCGACGTTTTTGTTTGTGCTCGTCTTCGCTTGGAATGAATATCTGTTGGCGCTGTTCCTGACCAACTCCAACGCCCAAACCATGCCATTACTGGTCGTCGCCCAGAACGCCACACGCGGCCCGCAATGGTGGTATCTCAGCGTGCTGGTCATGATCATGATTGTGCCCGTCATCATCATGGCGATATTTTTGGAGCGCTACATCTCGCGCGGCTTGCTGGTTGGTGCGGTGAAGGGATGACCGAGGATGAAGAGGTGAACGGGTGAAGGGGTGAAGGGGATGAAGAGAAGATAATCTCATCACCCCATCACCTTGTCACTTCTTCACCCATTCATCCCCTTCACTTATCGCGTCCTAACGAGGTCTTGTCCGTTTGCAAGTCCAGAAAGTCAGACTGGTCTTTGTAAAGCTTGACCCCGGCTTGTTTCAGCGCATTGTCGTCAACTTTGTTGAGTTTGTGATAGGACGGGTGATGCGACTCTTTATACGGGTTGTTGCGGGCGGCGTTGTAGCAGCAGATTAGCGACCAACGCGGATCGGGCGAGTTATTCGCATCTGAGCGGTGCAGCGTGTTGCAGTGAAAGAATAAAGCGTCACCGGGCTCCATCACCGCATATTCCAGTTCCATCACTTTAAGGGCCGCTTCGACCCGCTCTGGGTCGGCGCCCGTTTGGTCGCCAAAACGGCCATGCTCAATCCGACCCATTAGGTGCGAGCCCTTGATCACCTGCATACAGCCGTTTTCGCGGGTGTTGGGATCAACCGCGATAAAACACGACAGCATCAATGGATATAGACAGCCATTTTGATACCAATAGCCATAATCCTGATGCCAAGTCCAGGCCCCGCCGACAAAAGGCTCCTTGATGCTCATCTTGGAGTGATAGTGATAGGCCTCGCCAGCCAGCAATTGTTCCACCGAGTCCACAACCCGTGGACAACGCGACACCAATCCGTAGATGTCATCGCCTTCGTAGTTCCATAGGCTTA
Source organism: Chloroflexota bacterium (assembly GCA_031392845.1). Classification (GTDB taxonomy): domain Bacteria; phylum Chloroflexota; class Anaerolineae; order J036; family Brachytrichaceae; genus JANMVQ01. The sequence continues at coordinate 579 of JANMVQ010000121.1, read as the reverse complement.
ATTTGGCTTTCTTGTCATCCTCGCCGCTGCCAACAGCGTGGGCGTTCTTCTGCAAGGTCTGGTCGGATTTTGCGGCGGTGCGCAAGATATCCATCTCTTCCGAATCGAAGAGCGAACGCGCAATAATGTATCCGTCACGGTGATACTGATCGACCTGACTCTGGGTTAGTTTGAATGGACTTGGATTCATGGGTTGTCACCTCACCATGAATCGTATGCAAACGGGGCAATGGCGCAAGCGGCGAAAACCAGCGCAGCGTTTCCAAATGCTGTAATTGAGTGAGAAGCTGCGTTCGACGCCTTTGCAGCACATAGATTAAGTCACGATCCACTTCGACCAAATCTCGCGTAATCTGCGTTAATTCGTTGCGTACGTCTTTCATCGAAAGATCCAAATCTTGCACCAGCATCAGTCACCCCTTTATCTATACAGATAATTACTGTTGAGCGCTACATCATTGTATGGACGTTGCATGAATAAGCCTTCGGCCAAATGGCTGATATTCATTAGATAATCGCAAAGATGCAAGCAGGGGCAAAGGCGATGCAAATTGACATAGCTGCGAGATGTTGCTGATT
>JANMVQ010000118.1:0-10574 GCA_031392845.1 Chloroflexota bacterium | reverse complement strand
TCGAACCCCTTCGGGACCTTCAGGTTATGAGTTAGTTTCTACTAACTGTGCACTTTAATCTTCAGGTTGACCGTTCAGCTCTACCCACCGATTTCTGCTTCGAACATCGCTTTTAGAATTTTGTCGAAGTTATTTATAGGGTTATTTTTGTGAATGTCAATAGCTTTTTCGGATTGCTGGTGACACGCGTGTCATGGGATTTCAACCCTACTCACACAAGTCATCGCGCACATCAGTGGGAATCAGGATTATCCAACAGCCACTGAACTGCAGGTATCCATCGCACAGATGCAGGCAAAGCAACGGTGGGTGGCATGGTGTCGAGTGTGATTAAAATCGGCGTGGCATCTGGATGATCTGATGAGGCCGAGATCAATGCCCGCACCTCTCTCTCCCAAGTCGACGCATCCCGTATCTCGGCATAGACTTGAATTAGCAATGCCGGTTGTGCAGGAGCGATCGCTAGAAAATCCACCTCCCAGCCTTCATGTGTGAGTACGTAGGCTACATCATAACCACGCCGTTGCAACTCTATGAGAACGACTGTCTCAAGGGCGTGGCCGACATTCGCTCGACCCGTACGCTCATACAGCTGAATCAGCCCTGGGTCGATCGGGTATGCTTTGCGCGGGTTAACCATGCGCTGACGTTCAGATGCAGTATGCAAGGCGATTGTGCGAATCAGGAAAGCATCTTCGAAGTGCGCCAGATATGCATGCAATGAATCCTTGCCAACTGCGACCCCTTGCGATTTAAGTGTGTCATGATATTTCTGCACGCTAAACATACCCGCTGGATTGCCAAGCAGTTGACGCTGCATCCAACGCAACGCCAGTGGATTGGAAATGGCATGGCGTTCAATAACGTCACGTAGCACAACTACATCGACATATCCGCGCAACAAAGCCACCCGGTCTCGTGTAGCGATGCCCTGCGCTTCAGGAAATCCTCCGTCCACCAAATAGCGGCGCAATTGGTTATCGAGCTGTGATCGCGCAGCTTTGGGGAGCCGTTCCCAGGCTTTGGTCGGCTCACTACCGGCGTGGCGCAGTGCTTCGCGCAAGCTAAATGGATAGATCGACACTTCCAGCGCGCGTCCGCGCATGCTAGTGGCGACCTCACGGCTGAGTAGCTTGGCCGATGATCCTGATAGCAACAAATTAATCTTCTCAGTATCCATCAACCTGCGTGCAAATAGCTCCCAACCGGGCACGGTCTGGATCTCATCCAAAAAAAATGTAACTGAGTGTTGATCGCGAAACCCGGGATATAGGCTGAAATATTCTTCGGTCATCCAAGAAAGGTCAGATGCTTGTATTCCCGCGAGGCGATCATCCTCCAACCCCAGCATCAACAACGATTCACGAGGAGCTCCTGCGGCGAGGCGGTCGGCAAGACACTGCCAGAGATAGGACATTTTGCCGCTACGTCGAACACCGATTACGGCAAAAGCCTTTCTCGGAATATTTGGCAATTGTGCGGAACGACGCGTCAGTTTTTGAGGTGTGGCACTCAAGCCATCTATCATTTTTTGGCGTAGAAAATCTCGCATATTTATCCTTATTACAAGGATAAATATATCACATTGCCTTTTTCAGGTCGATACCGGTCGATACCCGGTATATGGTTGGTAATTGGGGGCAGCTGACCTAAAAGGCAGGGAAGCCTGTGCAGATAGGAGTGGTATCGCAGGGTGCAATGCTACTGATGTGATGCTATCAGCTTCAAAATTTGTTGCCCCACTCAGCATAGACACCCCCCGCTACGGCCTTCCTATTTGCCATCGATGGGTGAGCTTCGCTAGCTAAGCTCGGTATAGTTCGCATTCTTCGACTACGCTCAGAATGCTTTCTTGTAGAGTTAGGCTACTGCTACGTCACCCGAGTTACTTAATCGTGAGCATGCCCTTCATGCCACCTGCATATTGATCCGGAAAGGTACTCAGATAGGTGTAACTACCTGCCGCAGGCGCATCGAACATGATCGTATCCTTATCACCACCCTCAATCAGTTTGGTATGCGCGATGATCCCTGGATCATCTTTTTTTAACCAATCTTTGTTGTCGCCCGCTGTTTTACCGTTTGCAACTACGCTGTCTTCCTGGCCGGGCTTCACCAACACCCAGTTGTGTCCAATCTCATCTTTCAAGAGCGTATTGTTTGTAAATTTGAGCTTGATCTTGGAGCCAACCGGTGCCACTAACGTTTCCTTGTCATACTTGAACTCGGTAGGGATGGTTGAAGTGCCGATTTCGAGCAACACCGTGCCGGGCGGCAGTGTGGCGGTAGGTCTGCCGTCCGGGGTCGGCGCTGGCGTCTCGTCTGGGTCAGGCGTATTCGTGGCTTCGCTGGATTGGGCTGCGTTGGGCCCACCAGCAACCGCTGCTGGCGGCGTTGGCGCAGCGGTGTTGCCGCACGCAACTAGCAGCGTAATTCCAATGACCAGACCACTCGCCTTTAAGATCGTGCGTCGCGTCATCTTCTGAGTTGAAAATTTTGACATCACTCGTTCTCCTTCTTATTCTTAAGTCCTGCATCCCAACATCAACCTACCTGCATCGCCACTTTTGCGCTTCGTTGCGTGCGCCTTCTCACCCACAACGTTAGCAACGCCAGCGCCGTTGGGATGCCAATCGCAAAGGGCAGCACGCCACCTGGATTGGCATTCGATGTCTGGCTCACCGTGAAGTGAATGCCCTTGCTTGAAGCGGTTTGTGTTGTCGCTTCTGGCGTAGCAGGAATCGGGACGACTGTCATATACACCATGTAGTTGCCCGACAAAATCATGTCAATAGACCAGGATTGTTGAGCCGATGCACCCGCCGCTAGCGACTCCACCTCTTGCGAACGTTCCGGCGACCAGTCCTCCGGGTCAACCGGGTCGCCCGAACCAATCTTGATGATGTTCATCGAAACGTTAAACGGCAACGACTTTGTTGATCCGTTGTTAACCACGGTGGTGTTGAAGTCAATTGTGTCGCCGGTCTGGGTCACCTTGTAATCCATGTTCACAGAGATTTGCAGGGATTGACCGGCATCCGTTTGAAATACAGTGGCAGCGTTTGCGCGCTGAGGGGGCGTTCGGGCAAACAACAGCGCGAGAGTGAGCAGGCCAATGAGGAACACAGTAGCTAAACGAACTGCGCTTGCCGTGCGTTGAGGTTGCGCATGACGTACTCCTCCCTCGAGACCCAGTCGAGGTGCGGCATACAAGAAGAGCAACGCAGGCATAACGATCCCAGAAATGATCGGCGCGAGTGCGTAACTGTAGACCTCGGGGATTGTCCGGTTATTAACAATGACTTTTGCGAGAAACGCGTCGGTGCCTTGCACCGGGTTCAGTTTTTGCATGAAGTACCCCCAGTCGCCTTTCTGTGCCCAGCCAGGCCATAGGGTTGGAATAAGGAACAATATATAGACGAGCAGGCTGATAAATAAACTGTTCTTGTTGGATGTTGACCAGATGCTGGTCAACATGCCAAGACTGGTGAAGGCAATCGCCACCATGCTTCCCAACACGCTACCCAAAAGCAATGATTTACCGAGCATCGCGTTCCCATGCGCCATCACAACCAGATACGGTATGGCAAGGAGCATGGCTACCGGCCAGGGGGATAACGCGGCGAGAAATTTGCCAACGACGATCTGACGACGACTGGTTGGGGTGAGCAGCAGGGATTCCAATGTGTCTCGTTCCCGTTCACCACTGATGCTGTCTGCGCCCAGGATCAAGCCGATAAATAGGCCAAACGTGATTGTGGAAATCAGCGTGATTTTGATGATCTCGCGCGGCGGAATCGAACTCAATTGGCTTTCCCATTCGCGCATGACCGAGGTGATGGACAACACGAGTGTGAAGAAGAGCAGAAAGATTAGCACGCGCCCGCGTAGCCATAGCTCAATCAACTCGTGCCTGCACACAAGCCACCATGTTGATGAGGTTGATGATGTTTGTGCAGTCGGCGCATCCGCAGCAGCAATGGGCTCTGTCGGGTTTGCAAGAGTTTGTTGCGGTTCAATCATTGGGTAGCCTCCGTTTGGCTTCGCACAGGACGAGTTAAGCTGGCGCGTCCACCTTCAAGATGCAGGCGTGGCGCAGCGTAAACAAAAAGAACAACAAGAACCAAAATCGCTAATATGAGTGGCATCACCAAATAGATCCACTCCTCTTTGAAGGGTTGCTTACCCACCAGCGTGGTCTCAAGAAAATAATTGGCGGCTTCTAATGGGCCAGCCGCCCGAATAAAAGGGCCAGCCGCGGTGTTCATCACCTCTCCCGGCATTTGCGAGGGCAAGAGTGATAAGAGATAGATCAACATGCTCAAGAACAAGCTGTTTTTGTTCGAGTTCAACATCATGCTCACCAACATGCCCACCCCGGTAAAAATAACTGCCAGCAGGCTGCCCAAAATCCCGCCCCAGATAAGCGAGGGTATCAAGATTGGGTCTTTTTGGGAGAGCAAGATCATGAAGGGCAAGACCACGAGCATGGCTGGCGGCCACACCGACATCGCGCCCAAAAATTTGCCCACCACAATTTGCCGACGGCTAATCGGGGTCAACATCAACGCCTCAAATGTGGCGCGCTCTCTTTCACCGCTGATGCTCTCGGCGGCGATGATTAGACCGATAAACAAGCCAAATGTAATCGCTGCTTGCAACAGCACCACTTCGTTTTGGTCGGGCGTGGCTAGTTTGGCATTATCGTTGGTGGCTAAAAGAAAGGCGGTAATAGATACGAGCACGCTGAACAAAACGAGCAGATTGAGCGCGCGTCCACCCAGCCACAGCTCGGCCAGTTCGCGCTTAAACACAAGCTGCCAGGTGGGTGCAGTTACAACCGGGTTGCTCGTCGTTTGGGTTAAGGCTGATTGATTGTTCATCCGATGGACTCCGCAGTGAGTTGCAGGAAGACATCTTGTAAACGCCCGCCAGCGGCTTCAAAGCCGCGCACGGGAATATCTGCCTGAATCAAAGCCGCCAAAATTTTGTTGCGCACCAGCAAGTCTTCGCCGGAATCTTTGCTGCCATTCTTCCCGTTCGCTACACCTGCTAATTCGCGGTTCTCAAGTTCAACGCTCAGCCAATTGCCGGTAGTGTCGGATAGCGAAACTTGTTTGATGCCAGGCAACGCGCTCAAGACCTGCTGCGTCCGCGCAACATCGCTGGCGGCCACGCGAATGCGAATGGCGTTGCGTTGCGCAGTATCCAGTGGGGTCTGCCCAATCACCTCGGCCACCGTGCCGTGCGCAACCATCTGCCCCGAGTTCATGATGATGACATCGTCGCAGATGCCTTCAATCTCCGACAACAAGTGGCTGCACAACACCACACCGGTGTTGCGCTCCACCGCAATGCGCCGAATCAACGTCAGCAATTCGGCTTGACCACGCGGGTCCAAACCTAACGTAGGTTCATCCAAAAATACAACACGTGGATCGTTGACGAGCGCACGCGCGATGCCCAACCGTTGCCGCATCCCGTGGCTGTAGGTGCCAACCAGCGCATCACCGCGGTGCTGCATGCCCACATCGTTTAGCAAGCGCTGGCCTGTGGTCTTGGCTTCAACCACAGTTCGCCCATACAGTTGGCCGAAGAAGGCCAAATAATCTATGCCAGTGATGTGTTTGGGGAACCCCAACCCCTCCGGCAACACGCCAATCTTGCGACGAATTTCTTGGGGATGATCGGAGGTGATGCCATCTACAGCGAAGTAGCCGGATGTTGGCTCCAACATCGTGGTCAACATGCGAATCGAAGTTGTTTTGCCCGCGCCGTTTGGGCCGAGAAAACCCAACACGCGCCCAGCTTTTAACTTAAACGTCAACCCATGCAGTGCCACGCGCGTTCCGTAGACCTTGCGCAGGCCATCGGCTACCAGAATGTCGGATTGAGCGTTTGATGCTTTAACTCCATTGCTTTGATTCATGACATAAAGTTCCTTTTGACCTCTTGCAAAAAAAAGTGATTCGCAAAAAATTCTAGAGGCGAGGTACAGCTTCGCCTTTACTTTCGCAAGGGGCCTATTAAATCGTTTTGACTCGTTCTGATTCAACTCAGGTTAACCATTTCAGTTGAATCCCAGTTGAAATGCAAATACAATGTTGCACATAGAAGTGCACACACCGACGTTAAGCACGGTGGGGAGTTTTCACTTAACCAATGGGATCAAGTCCGGCTTAAAGAGTAGATGAGCAGCATACGAAACTTATTTGGACTGTCGGTGCCGAGGGCTTTGGTGTTTCTATTTTTGGCAGATTGTTTGCGGCGATTTACAACGGGAATTTGGATAAAGCCATTCCGCATTTGATCCACAAAATGAACACGTTTAAGGAATGATTGAATGCGAGTACTGATCGTAGAGGATGAACCGCAGTTGGCCGCGCTGCTGCGGCAGGCGTTGGAGGAAGAAGCTTATGCCGTAGATGTGGTGGGCGATGGCAACACTGCGCTCGATTGGTTGCGCGCCGCCGCATACGATCTGGTGATCCTGGATGTGATGTTGCCCCAGAAAAACGGCATCGCGGTCTGCCATGACTATCGCGCCGAAGGAGGCCGCGCCGCCGTTCTCATGCTCACTGCGCGCGATGCACAGGCCGATCGTGTATTGGGGCTGGACAATGGCGCAGACGATTATCTGGTCAAACCCTTTGGCATGCCAGAATTGTTGGCGCGGCTGCGGGCACTAACGCGGCGCGACGGGCCGAGCAAGACAACCGAGCTACGCGTACAAGACCTGGTCTTAAACACCGCGACAAAATATGCGGAACGGGCCGGGCAGCGCATCAAACTCACTGCTGTTGAATATGCCTTGCTCGATTTCTTGATGCGGCATGCGCGCCAGGTGGTCACCCGCGACCAAATCATTGAGCATGTCTGGAACGCTGATTTTGATGCAGGCTCCAAACTCGTCGAAACCTATATTTATCGTTTGCGCCAAAAGATTGACGCGGGACAGACGCAAAAATTGATTCAGACCATGCGTGGCATCGGTTACCGGATGGGCAACGATGCGTAAATTCAACACGCTACGCACCCGGCTGGTGCTTTGGGTCATGCTTATCAATACGTTGTTGTTAGCTATTCTGGTGGTGGCAGGTTGGATTGTGCTGCAACGCGAGCAAAACGCCGCGTTAAACAACACGCTCAAACTCAGCGCAACCCAGCTCACTACTGCGGTGGACATGATTGACGGGAACCTGATCGCCTCGGCCGATGAGGTTGCGGTGTTGGCCAAACGCGGCGTGTTTGGCTGGATTTTGGACACCCAAGGCAAATTGCATGGAACGATAAGCCTTGTCCCGGATAGGGTGCCCCCTGATGTTGTTGATGATGAGCTGACCGAACACCGGTTTTCTTCTGGCGATCAAGTTCGCCTGTTTCGCACCAAGCTGGCCGAAGTCAATGGCACTGTCATCGTCGGTGTCTCCACGCAATCGCTAAACCAGACGACCAGCCGGGCGCTGCTGACCTTTGCGCTGGCATTGCCCCTGACGTTGGCATTGTCGGCGTTGGGCGGCTTGTTTGTAGCGGGGCGCGCGCTGTCGCCTATCGCCACCATCACCGCTCAGGCCGAGCGCATCAACCGAGACAACCTGGCCGAGCGTTTATCGCTAGCTGGCCCAGAAGATGAAGTGTTGCGGTTGGCTCGCACGTTCGACACGATGCTGGATCGCTTGCAACACGCATTTGAAAGTGAACGGCGCTTTACCGCCGATGCCTCGCACGAATTACGCACGCCGCTGGCCTTGCTAAAAGCACAATTGTCTTTGGCATTGAACCGCCCGCGGGATGCGCAAACGCTAGTGAAGACGATGCATGCGATGGAAGGCGGTGTGGATCGCATAACGCGCCTGGTCGCAACATTGCTCTCGTTGGTGCGGGCGGATGCACCCCTTAGCCAGCCCGAGCCAGTGGATGTTGCCGATCTGCTAACGAGTCTGCTCGACCAAATGGAGATTGCACATGCCTCACGTCATATTGCGTTCGTGCTGGATTCTTCTTCAGCGCAGGCAGCCACTGTGATGGGTGATGAAGACCTGCTAGTGCAGTTATTTATCAATCTGTTGGATAACGCGGCGAAGTACTCACCCGATAACAGCATTGTGAAGGTTTCGATTACGCCCGACTCTTTACGCGCTGCGTATTGGCAAATTAATATTGAAGACAAGGGCATCGGCATTGCCGCAGAGCATCTGCCGCATTTGTTTGATCGCTTCTATCGGGTGGACGAATCGCGCACCCGCCAGAGCGGCGGCACGGGGCTAGGTTTGCCCATCGCCCAGGCCATCGCCAAGCAACACAATGGGCAGATTACTGTGAGCAGCCTACTTGGCACGGGCAGCAACTTCTCGGTGTGGCTGCCCTGCAATTAGGCTGGTGCGAATACCGGCGCAAACAAATTAGGTTTCTCGTCGTCCTATAGTTCTTGGGAAGGAAAAGTTGATAATCTTGAGTCAAGATTTTAGGCGGTGGATGCTTTAAAGACAGTTGGTAATTCGCCAGCGCCAAAAATCAAACATAACCACTAAATTCTCGCGATTATGACAAGTTATTGCCGCGTGAATGATAGGTTTTGACTGGAACTAATGAAACAAACCCGAAGTTGCAGTGCAACTATAAAAGAATTTTTAGTCATTATGTAGTGTCGAATCTGAAAATCGAATTGCTAACTGGCTTTAAAGCATCCACGTGCGCCGTGAAACGGCGGAATTGAATAGTGATCACAGATCACTGTAGGGAGGTGTAAATGTAAAGAGAACCTACAAGCTCGACCGACTTAGCAGAGGCAGAAATGTCTGTGTGAACATAGCCTGTCGGCAAAGCGGCGTGAGGCCAATTCGGTGTAGCCAAGAGGCGTCCGCAAGAGCTGACTGACATGGTGAAAGCTTGATTGCCTGAACCCAAACATCCAATGACTAAACCGCAGGTCTATAGGAACACCGAATGATACCTACATCTAGGTCGTAAGAACTGAGTGGTGGATGGGTCGATACCTTCATAGAGTTGGTAATTGGCGAACGGGGACATAACTTGACATAGAAGCGGGGTGACAAGCACACTGGGCGGATGATCGCGATAGAACTTGTGCTGGCAATGGCGGGTGTGGGATTGTGCACAACGATAGCAACAGTGTTGTTGATGCGGAAGCGGTATCAGCGACATGAACAGGCGTGGGATGCGCAACTGCGAATTGCCAATGAGACGATAATTGCCGGGCAGCGAGAAACGGCCGTGGCCATCGCTGTGGTAGCCGCTGCCCAAGCCGAGGTATTGGCCGCGCAGATAGAAATCAGTGTGGCGCGCAGCATGACCGTGGCTGCCGAGGAAGCGCGCGTTCTGGCCTTAGCAATGGGTGGATCCCACGGATACAGTTGGCAATTCCCGATCCGGATCGATTCGACATAATGCGCATGGCGCAGGCACACTGGGCGGATGGGCTTAATAGAAATCTTGATGACGATGGTCAGTGTGATGTGCTGCTTGGGTGTGGCGCAGGCGTTGAGGATGCGGAATAGGTATCGGCAACGCGAACGGACATGGCAAGCCCGTCTGCAGACAGCCGAGGCGGCGATAGCTGCAGCGCAGAGCGAAAAGCCGTCAGCGGCAGTCGCCACGGTGGCGGCCAACCGGACCGAAGGGTTGGCGGCACAAATCGAAATCAGCGCAGCGCGTAGCATCGCCGTGGCAGCCGAGGAATCGCGCATGCTAGCCATGGCGATGGCTGAGGCTGCGCAAGCAGAATTAACTGCCATACGCAATCCGCCCAAGCCCATACCGAAAGAAGCCAAAGCCAAGAAAGATCGCGCGATTCCCAAACCCGCTACCTAGCTTTGGCCCGTGAGGCTGCGCTAGATCGAGTAGAAATATGTCTGAGATGCAAAAATATCCTGTGACAAGACATTGTCCACCCTCTATGTTCTTCTCGGTTTCAGCTTATACCGCATTCGAAGCGCCTAAACTCATCCCACTGTGTCAAGCGATCTTTGAAGAATTGATTACACCGCATCGCTATATCCGCGACAGATATGTATCGGTAGCTTGGTGGTTGATCGCTGCTTCACGTGGCCATGGCTTTCCACGCGACAAGGTTGACTGGTTAAAGCTGGAGCGAATCACCAATCTGAGATTCTTTGACCTGGAATTGCGCGAAGAGGAGCGCAAATTTAACTTTGAGCGGCCCGACATTGCCAAAATCTCGGCCAAGTGCGAACCCAAGGTGGCGTCGTGCTTGGAATGCCATCTGGACCGTAATGTGCTTTTTGGCGAACATATTCCACGTGTGGCCCAAGATGCCCTGGTCAACATCGCCAAGGAAGCTTTTGCACAGTTGAATGGCGTCACGGGATACATTACTGTCGATTGTGTAGGGGCAAGAGAGAGTGGCAATGAGAGTCCATATGAACGCACATTGGGCTTGTCAGCTCCATGGGCTGCATTCGATAAGTATAAAGACGAAAGATTATTCCACAAGCGCACGCGAGGATATTTCTGGGGAAACTTTTTAAGTCAAAGCCATGTAGAAATCTTAGGCGGTGAGCGGATATTGGCACAGGCACCGGTGATTGCCGTGG
>JANMVQ010000076.1:0-14833 GCA_031392845.1 Chloroflexota bacterium | reverse complement strand
GCCCGATATGCATACCGGTGATTTGCTGGACATGCTCCTCGAAGCACGCGACGAAGAAACGGGCATGGGCATGAGCGACGAACAAGTGCGCAGCGAAGTTGCGACGGTTTACGGTGCAGGTCACGAAACAACCGCCCTAGCGCTGACCTGGACTTGGTATGCCCTCATGCAGCACCCAGACAAGCTCAAGCGCTTGCAAGACGAAGTGGACAGTATTTTGCAAGGTCGTAGCCCCACTATGGCCGATCTGCCGCGCCTGCCGTACACGCTGGCTACTCTAGAAGAGTCTCTGCGGTTGTATCCGCCTGTGCCTATGACGGTGCGCATGGCCAATGAAGATGCTGAAGTAGGGGGTTACACCGTCAAGAAAAATACTGTAGTCGTCATCGCAGTCAACAATATTCACCGCCACCCCGATTTTTGGCCGCGTCCAGAGTCTTTTGAGCCGGAACGATTTTTGCCAGAAAACAAAACCCTTTTGAATCGCCACGCCTACATGCCCTTCTTAGTCGGGCCACATCTTTGTATCGGAGTGAATTTTGCGTTGATGGAGGGGCAACTATTGCTGGCAGGCATGGCCCAGAAATATACGATGACGCTAGAGCCGGGGCAAACTATCTTCAAAGAGCAAGCGGTGACCATGCGGCCCAAGTTCGGCATGCACGTGCGGTTAGAGGCGAGAGCATAATGTCACTCCCCAAACTGTTACTTCACTTTGAAGGCGCTGCCGTGTTGATCGGGTCGGTGGCGTTATATACGCAATACGGCGGGTCGTGGTGGCTGTTTGCGGCACTACTGTTGGCCCCAGATTTGTCGATGCTAGGCTATCTGGTTAACCCAAAGACCGGCAGTTGGGTGTACAACATCGTCCACACCTATCCTATGCCGCTGGCACTGCTCGTAGTCGGTTGGTGGCTGTCGTTGCCATTGCTCTTAGCAATCGGCTTGATCTGGATCGCCCATATTGGCATGGATCGCATGATGGGCTATGGCCTGAAATACCCAACCCAATTCAAAGATACGCATTTCAGCCGAGTGTAAAAACACAAGGCAGACGGGCCTAAAATAGACCAATGAACAATGCAATTCATCAGATCAAGAACTCATTCGTTAACTTATATCTAATCGACGAACCCGATGGACTGACATTGATTGATACCGGGCTCATGCGCAGCGGGCCAAAAGCCGTGTTGCAAAAAATAAGTGAACTGGGTCGGCAACCCAGCGATTTGAAACGCATTCTGATCACCCACGCCGACCCTGACCACACCGGTGGCGCTTCGGAGCTGAAAGCAAAGACCGGCGCCACAGTCTGTAGTAGTGCAATCGAAAAGTCTGCCATCGAACGGGGCGGCTTGTCGCGCGAGGTCAAAGGCAACCTGATCACCAAGGCCATCTTCGTATTCATGGGCAAATACATCATGCCCACCCCATCCGTGGCTATTGACCAGGTCTTGAGCGATGGCCAGATATTACCGATTCTGGGCGGGCTAGAGGTGTTGGCCACGCCGGGCCACACCCCTGGGCATATGTCCTTTTGGCTTCCATCCCAACAAACACTAATCGCTGGAGATGCCTGGAATGCCAGCACAGGCAACTTGCGTTTTACATCTGCGCCGGTGCATTGGGACTACAACGCAGGCTGCGAATCGGTGCGCAAGCTTGAAGCACTGCACGCACAAACCACTGGATGCGGGCATGGGCCAATGATGTCGGCGTAGAGACGCGCGCAGCGTATTGCGTCTCTACACCCCATCAGACGCAATATTTACGCCGGTTGCGCTGACTCCACCGGCCACCAGAACGACTCACGGGCGGTGGTGGGTTGGAAATCCAGACGATCTAAGCCCAGATAATGTAACGTAGCCTGTTCTAACAACGAGAAATCTTCTGGGTTCGGGCGGTTCAATTGCATCGGCTCTTTCAGCACGACGGGCGGGTTGCTCATGAAGCGCGGGATGCCGATCACATTTTGCGAGGAAGCATGCAACATGAACGGATGCAGGATGACGAAGTCGCCCGCTTTGCCGGTCAGCTCTACAAACTCGGTGCACTGGTTGATGATCTCCTGAAACTTGAAGTCGCCCGGAACAACGCCTTCGGGGTGATCGTAGAGATACTTTGCGATCAGGCGCACCGAATCGGGTGCAATAAACGTGCCGCCCCCTTGATGCAGCATGTCCGACCATAGCACGATTGTCAATAAACTTTGCTCACGGCTATCCAAAAAGTGCTTGAAATAGCTACCATCCTTGTGCCAACCGCCTACTTTGGATGAAGGGGGTTGCCAAGGCTGGTCTGCGCCCTTGTGAAAATTGACGATAAACGCGTCCGACCAGATAAACGAGTTGATAGTCGTGAAATGCCCAGATTCAATACCCATCACCTGCCTCTCCAGCCGATCCTCGCCACCCACCACATCCAAAACGGCATCCCAAGCCTTAGGGGCTACTTGGGGCACCAGCAACTGATTCTGATGATCCATCCAGATGATATCTTTCTTCCAAGTGTTGGGATCGGTTTTGCTGTAGCCGAGCCGGTCATAGGCATCGTCAATCCAACGATTGGCGATGCCAATATCCACAGCATCATGCACAATCAGATAACCGTTGTCGAGAAAACTCTGTACTTGCTCGTCAGTTAAGACTCTATATTTGCCCACGATGAACTACCTCCAATCGAATCAAAAGACGCTTAGCGATCAACGCTACGCTTATAGTTGCAGTTCGCAAATGATCAGACACGATTGGGTTTTCGTCAATGGTTAACACACTGGAATCAGGAGATTGTCATTCCGAAAAGTAACCCGGTCACAAAATCAGACCGTGTTCGTAAAAAATTATCCTAATTCACTTTCTTCCAACTTGCGTCATTGCCGTCTGGGGCAATCTGCACATCTTTCAGATTACGCAGGTCGTCAGCCGAAATATCCAGCTCCTGGCCACGCATGTGCGCATTGTGCCAGCCTTCTGGGCGAATTACCATCTGATCACCCCGTAGCAACCCAGACACCCCGCTCTGGCCCGGCTCTTCACGCGCTTCAGGAATCCATTGGGTTTTCTTGGGGCGTTTGTAATCCGTCGGTTCAGTATAGGAGGTGATATAGCCTTCAAAGTTACGTAAGATTACCTTGTCTACGCCTTGGCTCACCATGTAATTTGGCAATAACGGCACCTTCCCGCCGCCACCGGGGGCATCGACCACATAGGTCGGGATGGCATAGCCACTGGTGTGGCCACGTAAGGCCTCCATGATCTCTAAACCCGCCGCCACGCTAGTGCGAAAATGACCGGAGCCCTCCACCAAATCGCACTGATATAGGTAATACGGACGCACCCGGATCTTGACCAAGTCCTGGCACAATTTTTTGATCGTCTCAGGGTGATCGTTAACCCCGGCCAGCAATACGCTTTGGTTGCCCAAGGGAATACCGGCGTCGGCCAATTTGGCACACGCCCGTGCCAGCTCGGGTGTGATCTCCTTGGGGTGATTTACATGAATATTCATCCAAATGGGATGAAACTGCCGCAACATATTCACAAATTCGTCGGTGATGCGCTGCGGCATAAAGACCGGCACGCGGCTGCCGATCCGAATAATCTCGATGTGTGGAATATCGCGCAGCCGGCGCAACAAATCTTCCAACACTTTGGGCGGCAGCGTCAACCCATCACCTCCGCTGATCAACACATCGCGCACCTGTGGCGTGCGTTTGAGATACTCGATCTGCATATCGTGATGATGGCGGTTGAACATCGCGGTTGGATCACCCACGATGCGGCTGCGAGTGCAATAGCGGCAATAGGATGCACATTGGGTGGTCACCAGCATTAGGACACGGTCGGGGTAGCGATGCACCAAACCCGGGACCGGCGAATGCGCATCTTCGGCTAGCGAGTCTTCCATCATCGCCTCGAAGCCTTGCAACTCGCGCGCATGTGGCACCACTTGCAAGCGCACCGGACAATCCGGGTCGAATCGATCTATGAGTGACGCAAAATAGGGTGTGATCTCGGTGCGAAATTTGTTGGGCGCCTTCAATCCGATTTCTTCTTCCGGCGTTAATTCCAATAGTTGTGCAAACTCTTCGTAAGTGCTAATGCGATGACTTAGTTGCCAGCGCCAGTCGTTCCACTGATCATCTGAAACATGGGCCCACATCGCGGGGCGCGGGGTGTTGCCTTGCGGCAATCGATATGGGGTTGTGTTGGACATAGCGAAAATCTTCTTCGCTAAGAGTGTATTAAGTGCTCACCAGATTGCAATAGGGCAAAGCACGTTAATGCAAAGTTTTAAGGTGAAAAAGAGTTGAAAGTTGAAAAGTAAAAGTTGAAAGTAAAAAATCGACCAGTACGTTCTACTTTCAACTTTGCACTTGCCGCTTTCTGGGCTAAGGTAGTTTTACATTCGGCGCGACTTCGGCGAATGCTTTTTTGAAGTCATCCACGGATTGACCACCTTCCAGCTTCTTATCATTGACATAGAAGGTCGGTGTGCGCTCCACTTTCTTTTCGGTGCCTTCTTGCATGTCGGCTGTAACTTGCGCGACATGTTTGTCAGAATCCAGACACGTTGCAAATTCGCCAGTATTCAAGCCCTTTATGGTGGCTGCCATTTCTTTTAGGCGTAATTTGGTGAAGTTGCCGGTGTTTTCTTCGCCCGTGATCAACTGATTGCCGAACACAGTGTTATGCATTTCCCAAAACTTATCCTGATCCATCGCACATAGAGTGGCCTGCGCCGCATCGCGCGATTCAGTGCTGCCACGATCCAGAAAGTTTAGCGAGCGTACTTCGTAACGCACTTTGCCACTCGCTGCAAACGCCTCGATTACCTTGGCCTCATAAGCCTTATGAAAAGCTCCGCAAGCCGGACATTGATAATCCAGAAATTCAACGATCTTGATCGGTGCATCCTTTGGACCCCAAGCGCGCTCTTTGGGCTGGGCATTGCTAGGTGGGCCAGCTTCAGGCGCAACTTTAGCCGCCGGCATAATTCGGCCAGCGGCTGTATTCGAGGAAACGCTGCTTTGTCCAGTGACATTGGTCAGAATGACCGCGCCGCCTATGACCACAATCGCGATGGCCGCGATAATAACTAGCAATGTAATCGTTTGCTTGCGTGCTGCTGCTTGTTGTTGTTCTTCAAGTTCTCTTCGTTTTGACATGGGTGGGTTCCTTTTTATTAGGATTCAATACTCATCGCACCAGCCAGCTCATGCGCGCCAGTGTCTTTAAAACCGAGTTTTTCGGCCAGTTTGCGTGAGGCAACATTATCCTGAGCCGTCACATAAATGGGCGTCTTTTGCTGGTCAAACAGTAACTCTGCCACTTTGCTGACACAGGATTTGCCAAGTCCACGCCGCCGCACTCCAGCAACCACCGTAACATATACCTCGGCATACAGTTTGGATAGCCACGATGTGCCAGCCTCGGCAGCATTGGTGTTGTCGCGCGCTTTGATAACTGCTCGCAACTGCTTGTCAGGGGTCTCGCTGGATTGCACCATCACGTTGACTACCGGATCAAAATCCGTGGCCGACAGGGCAAACACATTATTAACTGACTCACTATGCAAGCTAGCCACTGCTGCAAGATCATTGCGCAGGGTCACTGGCACACTGAATAAATATTGGCGGCGTGGGTTTAGGGCTTCCCGTAATATATCCTGAAAAGCGGCTGAGTCATCGCCACGCGCCACGACCAAAGGCCGAAATAAGTCAATTCCGGTCTGGCAAATCGCCACAAAAGCCAGGGGGCGATGACCGGAATCCTCGCGCACAAATAGCTTTGTCCGGCGTTCGTCGTGTTCCAACGCAAAATAATAGGCCAATGCGTCAGCTGGTTTTGTGGAAAGAAGGGGGGCTGCAGAAGTTCGCAACTGTGTCAATGTTTGAGTCATGATTTGGCAGAAAGACAATTTTTCTATAGCTATAGTCCTTCAAATTGGAAAGTAGAAATACCACCCTCCCCGGTCTCAGAGATCGGGAAGGGTGATTCCAGAATCAAACCGGAAGACCTATATCTATATCACAGTGGTTTATACCAGAACAGCGCCACTTCGCCTATGCCCATCTTGGCGTCGCGGTCGTTGTTGCTGTAGAAGTGGTCGTCGATCCCGCTCAGCTCAAACCCACAGGCCAGGTAAAACTGACAGGCTGGATAGTTGTTGGTCTGGGTTTCGGCGATCAGCGCGCGTGCCTTGCGCTCTGGGGCGCTGGCCCAAGCTGCGGCCTGTGCGATGAGCGCCCGACCCAATCCCTGCCCACGGTGCTTGGCGTCAATATACACATTCCAGATGCGGGCAGTCTCGTTCCAATCCTCAAAACCCACATCCAGCAGAGCAATCGGTAGGCCGGCCTGCTCGGCCACCAACAATAGCGCGGGCGACTCTTCACCTCGTGCGCGCATGACCTCCCACTCCCCTGTGCCGAGCGCATAATTACCGGTGTATTGGCCTTCCAAATCACGCTCGCTCAATGACCATTGGGTGGTCAACCCCTTAACGAGCTTATACAGCGATAGCACCTTCTGTGTGCTAAATGTGAAATCGCATGCATCTAATGCCGCTTGGTCTTTTGCCTCGAATGGGCGTATTGTCCAGTTCATGTTTAGATTTTTCTACTTTTCTACTTTTCCATTTTTCTACTTACTGCAGCGTTTGCTTAACACTTGCTGCTGTTCCAAAAAATCATTGGGGGCCAACGCCGTCACCTGCGCAAAGGCCTCCATAGCCTTAGCGCAATCGCCCATAAGTTGATATGCGAAAGCTAGGTTCAAGTAATCCCATGCCTTGAGTGTCTCGTTTGTTTTCTGGCTTAGCGCAAGTGCCTTGTTATAGTCTTCAATAACTAGGTTATAGCGACCACTTTGAAAATGGACCGCGCCTAGGTTGGTCCAGGCACGCAGCAGGTCTGGGGCTAGCTTTGTGGCCGTCTCGTGCGCCTTCAAGGCATCTCCCCATTCACCCTGTGCCTGATAAGTCACACCCAATCGGTCCCATCCTTCAGCATTCTGTGGGTCTTTATCCACCACCTGTTTCAATAACTGCTCCGCATCTTTGGCGCGCCCTTGCGCCAAATAGATGCGGCTGATCGAGATTAGCACATGCGGCAGATTGGGGTTTACCACCAAAGCCCGTTGGTAATAGTCCAGCGCCGTATCATAGCGGCGCAGCATCTCGTTGACATAGCCTAGGTTTCGCAAGGTGTCTTCGTTTTGCGGCATCAGCTCCACCGCTTTTTGGCCCAAGTCCAGCGCACGCTCGATATCTGGATTATTTCTCTGGTCGATTAGGGCTTCTGCCAAATAAGCCATGGCCACCGGGTCATTTGGGTTAGTCGCCAGCACCGCTTCGCACTCGGCAATCGCCTCGCTAATGCGATTCTGCCATTCCACCGCTTTGCACAACACCGTTCGGGCTGCCAAATTGCCCGGATTGGTTTGCAGAATTTTGCGCACGCGTTGTTCTGCCTTGGCTGGCTGATAGATATAAATGTGCAACCGCGCTGCCTGCACCTGCAAATCCAAGTCGCGCGGACGGCGGCGGCTGGCTTGGTCATATAGGGCAATCGCCGCACGCAAATCGCCATCGGTATAAGCCTGCTGCGCGTCACGAATGTAGTCATCCACCCCACGGGTTGGGGTGAGGGTTATCTTGGGCGTGCGAGTGAGGTCGGGCTTGCCAATCGCAGTCTCCAGGCGGCGTTGCACCAAAAGATATGCGCCAATAATTACTGCGCCAATCAGCAAGAACACCAACAGCCACCAGTCGCTGCCATTGCTCCGCGGTGGGCCCAGTGGGCTGTTGCGGTTCACCCGCATACGTCGATTGCGTTCAAATCGCACAAAGACGATAGTACCACGCCGAAAGCGCTAGTTTTTAATTTGTTAGAAATCAAAAGCATGAGGCGCAACCTTTGTTGCGCCTCATGTAATATTCATATTCATTCGAACCGGATACAAATCCAGTTGATGTCCACTCTCACAGGGTCAAACTTTCTCCATCTCGACCAACATCCCCTGCATCAAACGCTCTACGGCCATAGTATGACTATCAACCCCATGTTTCTGAAAATATTCTGAGTTGCAATGCCACTGTCCATTATCGTACGTCACCAAATACTCACCATTGTCCCCACGGACCATCACTTGGAAGTTA
Source organism: Chloroflexota bacterium (assembly GCA_031392845.1). Classification (GTDB taxonomy): domain Bacteria; phylum Chloroflexota; class Anaerolineae; order J036; family Brachytrichaceae; genus JANMVQ01. The sequence goes on along the minus strand of JANMVQ010000076.1, from coordinate 6,673 downwards.
AGAAACTCGAAGCGATCTTTTTCTTGGGAATAGCGTTGCGCCTTTTCGACCTTGCCAATCATGCTTGAATCCGACATAGGAATACCTCCGTTATACGAAACACATGAATGTAATGAAATAAAAATGCACGCTACGTTAGACGTTAGCGTGCACTAGACACAAACCAGAAACAATCTGATTTCTCCAATCACTGGGCAAAACAAGCTTCAATAGTTTTAGCTGCTTTTGTGCTTGACCCACATTTAGTCCTTCAAACAAACGTTTAAATAAGACCATATTAAGAACGATTCTATTAAATCTTTGGCCAATGTCAACTCCATAAACCCGCCAATTCCCTACAACTTCCTAACGAAACTGACAGGCCACTATCAGCTGCAATGACTACTTCTCAGATTACACTCATCAAGATTAGACATTATCCAGGCGGCTAGGTCAAATCTAGTTTGTTGCGTATAGCAATTTGTGTTTGAATAGTATACGAGTTGTGTCGTGAGTTGTTTATAGTGTTATCTGTATGGCTGTAAATTCTAAATATCGTCAGAAGGCTGCAAAAACAGCAATTATTATCGGATCTGGATTTGGCGGGTTGTCGCTGGGCATCCGCTTACAAAGTTTGGGTATCGATACGACAATCCTTGAAAAACTGGACGGCCCTGGCGGCCGTGCTTATGTGCGCCAAGCACAGGGGTTTACGTTCGACATGGGGCCAACGGTCATAACGGTACCGCACTTTATTGAAGAGCTATTCGCGCTGGAGCGTGGTCGTTCTAATCTGAATGAACCCGATTTCCCCGACAGCATTCTGGGCGAGGGTAAACGAATTATGTCAGGTATTAGTGGCGGTCCGGCCACCACAAAATACGTCACGCTTAAGCCTATCCTGCCGTTTTACCGGATTTTTTTTGATGATGGCACATATTTCGATTACGATGGGGACCCACAGCACACGCGCGACCAAGTGCAACGTCTGGGCGAACCGGGAGACTTAGAAGGCTACGAGCGCTTTCACGCCTCCGCCAAAGCCATCTTTGAGCGCGGTTTTTTGCAGTTGGGTTACACGTATTTTAAGGACATTCCTACAATGCTGCGGGTTGCGCCAGAGTTATTCAAGCTAGATGCCGTGCGCACCCTATTTTCTTTTGCTAGCAAGTATTTCAAAAGCCCAAAGCTGCGTCGGGTTTTTAGTTTCGAAACACTATTAGTAGGCGGCAACCCAATGAGTGTGCCGGCTATTTATGCCATGATCCATTTCGTGGAAAAGAGCTGGGGCATCCACTTTGCGATCGGCGGCACCGGCGCGCTGGTGCAGGGGTTTGTTCGTAAATTCGAGGAGTTGGGCGGCAAGATTCAGTACAATAGTGAAGTTGGGCACATTGATGTGGAAAGCAAACGCACCACCGGTGTCACCTTGAAAAACGGCAAACATTTGCCCGCAGATATAGTGGTCTCCAACGCTGATTACGCCCACACCTACATGCAGCTGATCGATGGGAAAAATCGTTTCTGGCAGAGCGATGTGCGTGTCAAGCTCATGCGCCAATCGATGTCACTGGTTGTTATTTATTTTGGGTTTCGCGCCGATGGGCTGAAACTCAATTTGCAGCATCACAACATTTTGTTGAGCCCGAACTACGAAAGCTTGCTCAATGACATTTTCGAGCGCAAAATACTATCGGGTGAGATGTCGCACTATCTGCATGTGCCCACGCTAACCGACCCAAGTCTGGCCCCACTTGGCCATCATGCTGCCTACACCCTTATTCCGGTGCCTCATAACGGCAGTGGACTAGACTGGTCCAAAATCGGGAGTGAGTTTGTGGACAAAGCCCTACGGTTTTTGGATGAGGCAGGTTACATCCCTGGGCTGTGTGAACGCTTGGTCTATAAGAGTTACATTACACCTGACTATTTCGAGCATGATTTGAATAGCTACCTGGGCAATGCGTTCGGGCCAGAGCCAGTGTTAACTCAATCAGCGTTCTTTCGCCCACATAACAAAAGCGAAGATATCGATAATTTGTATCTTGTCGGTGCTGGCGCGCAACCCGGTGGGGGCACTCCTTCGGTGATGATGTCGGCCAAAATGACCGCTCGCGTGATTGCCGAAGATTTTGGACTTTTGTAGCGGTCAGCTATCAGCAATGAGTGATCCGTTTTGGCCGCTGAAAGCTAATTGCTGATGGCTGAAGACTAACGACTAATTTGCGTTGAATTTGAGATGGGATGGTTATTGGAATGGAAATCAGGACTACAAGCAAAGATGGTCGTGTGATCGAAGCAAAAGATCACACACCCCCCCTCGTCCCTCCGAAGAGACTTGAGTTAGGCAAAGCCTACGAACTGTGCGCAGAATTGACGCGTCAACATTCAAAGACGTTCTACTTCAGCACCTCTTTTCTACCTCCCGAAAAGCGCCGAGCGATCCGTGCGTTCTACGCATTTTGTCGTACGACCGATGATATCGTCGATGCGCCGCATGGCGTAGTCATTGACTTGAATGAATGGCGGCAAGCCTCGCGCCGTCCTCTTTCGCAGCAGACCCACCCGGTGTTGCAAGCCTGGGCAGATACACGCGACCGGTATCAGGTACCACAACAGTTTGTCGAAGAATTGATCGACGGCTGCGAAATGGACCTGACCATCAATCGCTATGAGACGTTTGATCAATTGACCCGCTATTGCTATTGTGTGGCGAGCACGGTTGGTCTTATTTCGTCTTACATCATCGGTATGCAAGATACCGACCCCAGAGCGTTCGAACGCGCCAAGCCACAGGCCATCGATCTAGGGATTGCACTGCAACTCACTAATATTCTGCGCGATATCGGTGAGGATTTGGGACGTGGGCGCATTTATTTGCCGCAAGAGGATATGCGTCGGTTTAACTATACAGAACATGACTTGCGCAATAGCGTGCTTGACTCGCGCTTCAAAGCATTGATGCGTTTCGAGATGGATCGCGCTGATGCGCTTTATGATCAGAGTCTGCCCGGTTTGGCGCACCTTAAGTCAGATGGTCGCCTCGCCGTGGGCGCAGCCGCCATGCTCTATCGTGGTATTCTGGGCAAGATACATTTGCACGATTACAACGTTTTTCAGCACCGCGCGCACCTGACTCAGGGTGAAAAAGTGCAACGTTTGCCGGGTATCTTTTTGAGCGTGCGTCGATTGAAAAGCTGAACGATAAGAAATTGAGAATTGAGAATGAAGAATGAAGAAATTGGGAATCGCGCGCAACAGCGCCTTTTCTTCATTCTCAATTCTCAACTCTCAATTTCCCAAATAGTCTTTGGCCTCTATCTGCTCGCCCTGCCAATCTATTGCTTGCTCCGGCTGGCGGGCGAATCAGAATGGCAGCGCATCTTAACGTTTGCTATCCCCTGTCTGTTGTGTCTCACCGGTTTTATACACGCAGTTGAATATCAAGGTTGGCGACGGGCGCTTTTTTTGTTCGGTTCGGGTGCTCTCATCTCACTAATCGCGGAAGCGCTGGGGGCAAGCACCGGCATACTTTTTGGCAATTACAGCTATACCGACCAATTAGGTTACAAGTTGTTTGGTCTTGTCCCTTGGCTTATTCCCATCGCCTGGTGCAGTATGTTATATCTAGCATGGCATGTTGCGTGGGGGAGCGTCAAACCCCATGCTCCACGCCTCATATCCCAAGCCCTACACATCACAACAGCCGCCCTCGCTATTACCGCTTGGGACCTCAGCCTTGACCCACGCATGGTGCAGGATGGCTACTGGGTCTGGCATCAGGGTGGGCCTTATTTCGGCATCCCCATCAGCAATTATGTTGGCTGGTTTGTGACCGCGCTGGTGATTTTTGGCGTATGGTCGATCGGTTGGATTGACCATTCCATGATCAATAGTCAATCGTCAATCATCGATTTGCCCAAGCTGGCCTACCTTATCGTCTGGCTGGGCGAGAGCATGGCCAACGTGGTGTTCTGGGCTGGGCCGGGAGTCGGACTAAGCGTGTTTGTGGGGATGGGCGTGTTTGCACTACCGGTATTAGTTCATTTAACCAAACGGCGCAGTTTTGCCCTCAAGCAACACCCCGCGTAAGCCGACACACGCCACGCAACTGCCATCTGGCCGCACAATAGAATAGAACGAGCCATCCATCGGGCCGTTCGGCAACGGGTTGGGGGCATAGTAGTCAGCATCTGTGATGTAGCCGCGTAAGTCCCAGTTGTCGATCACCATCAACCGCACATTGCGCATCCGGCGCGCCACAATCACAGCCTGAGCCAGCCAAGTCGCCTGATCGGCCACCGTTATTGCATTAGCCCACGAAAACCCAGGTGGCAATGATTCGGCCACCCCTTCTTTGGAAAGAAAGCCCACACCCGTCAGGCAAATGGGTTTGGCATTACGAAAGGCTTTGGCGCTGACCTCAATCGTAGCGAGAAAATACCAACTGGGATGATCGCCCGTTGGTCCACCTTTGCGGATATCCGGTGAATTCACCGAACTATGCACCGCCGCACCCAGACAATCCATATATTTCCCCGCACCCGCCTTACTCATCCGCTCAATGAATGGCTTGTCATCGCAAACGACGGCATCACAACCGCCTCCCCTATACCCGGTCGCGGCAGGCGCGCCGCTGATGACGATCACATTTTTGTTGGCTGCCTTAATTGCCGTGTAGGCTTCACGCAGCAAACCCACATAGCTCTCCGGGTTCACCTTGCCTTGCCCATTTCCGCCAAAATCGTGATCCAAATTGGGCCAATGCCAGACCTCAATCGCGTTGGGGTTGGCCTGCGCCAGCGTTGCAGCCTGCGCGGCGTATTCCTTCCAATAGGCGGCCTCGCCTGCGCGGGCACGGTCACCCATCACCTGCAATAGCACCTTTAGCCCCAGCTTATTAGCCGCCGCAATGCGGGCCACCACATCGACGGGGGTGTCACGGGTCAGTTCCACCCGATACTTCACCCAGCTAAAACCCACTTCACCCACCCCGCTAATAGCGCTCTGCGGACCGACATATACGCCCGCTTCCAAACGCCCAGGCAACCGAGTCTGCGCCTCAACCAACAGCGTTGGCGACATGGCCAGCATCAACACCAACCCTATCAATCCGCGTATCCATTTCATTTATTACCCCTAAACCGAAAACAGGCTTATCTTTCATATCTTGCAGTTCAGCTCAATGGATTAAACAGCTTCAACCCCTCAAACCGATTGAAATCTTGATCATGTGTATGTAATGTAGCGCCATATTCAATCGCCAGCGCTGCTAAATGTGCATCCATAACCAACGGGCCACTAATTTGGCTCTTAGCAATAATTTTGCGCAAAATAGACCAATGCTGGGCACTCGGCACTACCAATTGAACCATGGGCTGCTCCATCCATGACTCGACAATCGCGGCGGCTTCGTCTGAGCCAAACGGTTGTAAAAATGCACGCGAATGGGTCCCGATACGAAGAAACGCGGTGATGGTCTGCCAAGAAAGCCCTACTGATTCAGCAGAAGATAAGGCGGCCTCCCACCACAAACGTGCAGCTTGGTGTTGAGGAAATGACGCGTTGTATGCGTAGAGCAGAAGATTTGCATCCGGAATGATCATTGATGCGTTTCACCTTCTAATTGCTCCAAAAGCTCACCAATATTGGCATAGTTCAAGCCCGGTTTTATCCCCATCGGTCGTGCAATCACTTTGAAGGGTTTGATGACAGCCGTTTGACTAAGCTCAACCTCCAGCCCCCGCCGCAATACTTCGTTAACCGCATCCTTAAACGTAAGACCCTTTCGCTGCTGAAGCTCGGTCAATCGAGCTGCAACATCATCATCTAGAGTAAGTGTTGTTCGCATACAGACATTTTATCATCAAGATGCTTTAAGATGAACATCAAAACATCTTTTGGTAATTTCAGGTCAAAATGAAAAGTCCCAGTCTCTTAACGAAACCAGGACTTCGCATGCCACCAGACTTATGACACGTGACTCATGACTTTCTTCCCTCAAACAATCACGCTCACCATCCGCCCCGGCACATAGATCACCTTCTTCGGGGTTTTACCATCGATCGCTTTCACGACTTTGTCGGCAGCCAGCGCTAGGGTTTTGATGGCCTCTTCGCCCGCGTCCGCCGCCACCGTCACCCGATCGCGCAACTTGCCATTCACCTGCACCGGAATCACAATCTCATCGTCCTTGGCCGCCTCGGCATCGAACATTGGCCAAGATTGCTGGTGAATCGAATAGGCATTGCCCGCACGCGCCCACAATTCCTCGGCCATGTGTGGCGCAATCGGCGCCAACAGCCGCAGCAAGATATCGATGGCCTCACGCCACTCAGATGTGCCCGCCAATCCGGCCTCGCGCGCCTTATACAGCGCATTGGTGTACTCCATCATCGTCGAGATGACCGTGTTAAAGCTAAAATCCGCCGTGTTCTTCTCGTAACGCTGCATGGTCTGGTGGGCGACCCGGCGAAGGGCGAGGGGCGAAGGACGAAGGGCGTCCTCTTTTGCCCCTCGCTCCACGCTCTTCGCCCCTCGATCTCCCTCATCTTCCCCCAGCACAATCCGCCACACCCGGTCCAGCCAACGCCGCACGCCCGGCACCCCCTGTGTGTTCCACGGCACGGTCATGCTGAAATCGCTGATGAACATCTCGTAGCCGCGCAGCGCGTCCGCGCCATGTTCGGCAATC